>CAIQOK010000177.1 GCA_903873415.1 uncultured Verrucomicrobiota bacterium
CCCAGCACGAGCCCGGCCCACAGGGCGACGAGCGATAGTTCAGCACGCTTCATGGTTGGATTATAGCCGTGAGAGGGATAAACACCACTTGGAAAATTTTGTTGCGGTGAAATACCGCTCTCGCATCTGAGATTGCTGAGATTATGGCTCCGAGCCGGTCTCGAGCGCGGGGCGGGTTGCGCTCCCCAAAAGCTCCCGCCCGCTCAGCCCTTGGGCAGCAACCCGATCAGTGTGTTGGCGGTGTGCCGCAGGTCGTAGGATTTGGCGATGACTTTGATGCGGAGTTCAGCCACCCGTTTTTGGGCGGATTCATCCAGGCAACCCGAGGCGAGAACACGGTGTATTCCCGTCCATGCCGGGCATGTGAGGATCGGTGAAGATCAGGTCGTCCGGGGCGGGTTCGTTTTTAAGCAGGATCAGAGCTTTGCTGGCAGTGGCGGCGGAGAGCACGGTCAGGCCGACTGCTTGGAGGAAACTGCGGGTGAAGTCCCGCAGCAGGTCCAGGTCCTCGGCTGCCGGGACGCGGTCGGCGCCGTGGGTGAGTGCGGGCTGGCGGGCCGGGGATGGTTCCGCTGGAAAAAGAGAGGGTCTTGGCACCGCCCGACGGCTGGTTCGGTGCCGAGGGCCGGGGAAAGGACTGCTTGATTACGGCCCCGGGATGGGGGAGATATGCCATCAGCCCTTTTCGATACTGGCATAGGCGTTGTGATTATGGATGCTTTCGAAGTTTTCGGCTTCGACGCGGTACCAAGTCACGTCCGGATGGGCGTTGAGTTTGGTTGCCACGTTGCGGACGAGGTCCTCGACGAACACGGGGTTTTCGTAGGCTCGTTCCGTCACGGCTTTTTCGTCGGGCCGCTTCAGCAGGGAATACAATTCCGAGCTGGCGGAGCTTTCGATGATCGCCACGATGTCTTCGATCCAGACCGTCCGGCTCATGCGGATCTGCACGGTGCACAAGCCGCGCTGGTTGTGGGCTCCGAAGCGGCTGATGGCTTTGGAGCAGGGGCAGAGTGTGGTGACGTTGGCCTTGACGGTCAGCAGGAACTCGCTCTCCTGGCCGCAGGCGGCGGCGTCGAAACGCGCCGTGTAATCCATCATCCCCGCCCCGCCGGTGACCGGGGCTTTTTTCACGATGAAATAAGGGAATTCAATCTCGATGTGCGAGGTGGCGGCGTGGAGCTTCTTGCGCAGTTCCTGGAGGATGTCGGCGATGTTTTCGACATGGATGATGCTGCCGTGGGAGTTGAGCACCTCGATGAAGCGGCTCATGTGCGTACCTTTGAATTCCTTGGGCAGGTCCACAAACATGCCGATCAGCGCCACGGTGTTCTGCACGGCATGGGCCTTGTCGCGCACTTGAATGGGGAAGCGCAGTCCCCGCACCCCCACCTTGTCGATGCGCAGTTCGCGATGGTCCCGTTCGCTCTGTTTGTCGTGCATGACTGCGGGGACGGCGGCAACATCATTGGAAATGGTGTCCTTCAACATGGCGTTAAACTACCAGTCCATCCTGCGTTTGCACGAAATATCGGGTTCCATCATTCTTTGACATCTCGGGGCCGAGGGGGTATCTGATGTCCATGAAACCCCGTTGGGAGGCGGCGCTCATTTTCAGTGTGGCATTGCTCTTGCCCTGCGGAGTTTTGCGGGCTGAAATCTTCCGCATCGCCACCTACAACGTCGAAAATTATCTCGATCGCCCCACTGAATCCCGCCCGCATATCAAGTCGGCCGCCGCCCGCGCCAAAGTCCGGGAGAGCCTTCGTGCGATCCGGCCCGATGTGCTCGCCCTCCAAGAGATCGGTGGTGAGGGCGTGTTGCTTGAGCTCCAAAATTCGCTCAAAGCGGAGGGGCTCGTTTTGCCCTACAGCGAATTGGTCTACGGCTACGACACCAACATCCAAGTGGCCTTGCTAAGCCGATTCCCGATCAGCGCGCGCCGGCCTCACACCAACGAGTGTTTTCTGCTCAGCGGCCGGCGCGTCCGGGTCAGTCGCGGCTTTGCCGAGGTGGATATCCGCGTTTCTGCCCGCCTGGCCTTCACCTTGATCAATGCCCACTTGAAATCGCGGCGGCCGGTGGTCATGGCCGACGAGTCTGAACAGCGCTTCGAGGAGAGCCGGGTCTTGCGCCGTTTGATCAACGCCCGGCTGGCGGCCAACCCCGCGGCCCGCTTGGTGGTGCTGGGGGATTTCAATGACACCCGGGATTCCCCGACGCTGCGCGAAATACTTGGCGACGGGCGCGGCCGCTTGCTGGATACCCGCCCCGCCGAGCGCAACGGGGATACCGCCTCGTGGGGCGGTCCGCGGCTGGAACCCCGGCGGGTGGTGTGGACGGAATATTACGCGCCGGAAGACAGTTACTGCCGGATTGATTACATCCTACTCAGTGCCGGGATGGTGCGGGACTGGGTGCCGGCGGAGACCTATGTGCTGGCCCTGCCGGACTGGGGGCTGGGTTCGGATCATCGCCCGCTGGTGGCGGGTTTTGTGTTGAATTAATCGGGTGTTGCCGTCTATCCGTGGACTTCCATTAATGTCGTTGGTTCTCATTTTTGCCAAATTCAAGTTCGAAATGGCGTCGTCGGGTTGGCGATGGCAGTTTGGTTTTCGCAACCAAGTTGGTTCGCTCTGCCAACTTCCGTTTCGCCGCGTGCACTGCGCCGGAAGTGCACCACACGCCGATGGCCTTGAAACATTTGGATTTACTCTTCAGGTTGGAATAAAGGTTGGAACGGAGGTGTTTTTCGGCGGTGTCGATTGGAAAATTAATTCATTTCCGCTTTTGTTTTCAAGGCGATCGGGTACTTTTTCCGAAACGACATGATTCTGGTCATCGATAATTACGACTCGTTCACCTACAACATCGTGCAGTATCTCGGGGAGTTGCGCGCCGAGGTTCGGGTGATGCGCAACGATCAGATCACCCTGGAGCAGATTCATGCGCTTGAGCCGGAGCGGATTTTGATTTCCCCCGGACCCTGTTCGCCGCGCGAGGCGGGTCTATCCAACGAAATCATCCGCACCTTCGGTCCGCATCTCCCCCTTCTCGGGGTCTGCCTGGGGCACCAATGCATCGGGCACACGTTTGGCGGGAAGGTGATTGTGAATTACCGGATGATGCACGGGAAGACCTCGCCCATCCGCCATGACGGGAAGGATTTGTTTGCGGGCATGGCCAACCCCTTTGCGGCCACACGCTATCATTCACTGGTGATTGAGCGTTCCACCATTCCCGACTGCCTGACGATCACGGCTGAGACGGAAGAGGGTGAGATTATGGGCGTGAAACACAAGCAGTATCCCATCTGGGGCGTGCAGTTTCATCCCGAGAGCATCCTCACCGAAAACGGGCGCCAGATCCTGCAGAACTTTCTGACTTTGAAATAAGCCATCCATCCCCCCGCCAGACGGGGCGAGAGGCGCAATATTCTTCGCTTTGTCTGAAGCGGGGTTTGAGGGTGAACCCGAACCAAGCGCTCCTGTGGGGCGGTTTAGGTGCCGGGCTGTTTCAAACTGAAAACCGCACTTGAGATCAACCGGGGATCTCCAACCACCCAAAAGCACCTTTGAGATATAACTGAGGTAACCATGAAGCGCAGGGAAGGGGATGAATTTTCTGATGGCGCAACCTCTCTCGCCAATACCCTGTGGCTGCCGACGTAAGGATGCGCTCCCGGGGGTGCGAAGAGCAAAGCGCGAAGAGCATCAGAGGTCTTGGTTTTCAAGCGCCGGAGGAGCGGCCTGTCTATAGAACCTAAAACCCGCAGCTGGTGTTCAGCCGGGCAGAGCAGACGCGGCTGGCGAGCCATTCGAGGGGATCATCAGTTGTTTGATAGGCGGAGCTTGCGCAGAAATCCGCTCCACGCGGCCAGGCCGCCGTAAGGCGTAAGCCGCCTCCTCTGTTCTTGTGACCGTGAATTTCCCTGGCAAGGTATCCAATGAAATTTCATATTTCCCTTTACCCGCCAAGGGAACCGGAACCAGCGATGCAAAAGGACTCGTTACCCCCGGGCTTATTCACTCATCAACTCCTTGACCGCCACCTCAATTGCGGAGATTAGGCTCAATGTTGACTCCGCCTGCGACGCGCGGATATCAAAAACCATGCGGATCGTGAAGCGGCGTGAACGCCGCGCTCTCATGGCCCAGCTTGGGGCTTGAGCCGTCTTAAATTCGAAAACCACTCCAGCTCCATCACCGATTTCGCGTATCCAGCCAAGGCCGCTTTGATCTGCGCCATCCGGAAATAACTTTCTGCAATCCGCAAGGATCAAAGTTTTTGTCGGGCTGTTCTGGTGGTTTAGGCGGGCCGCGCCAGGATTTGGAGTTATAGCCAAAGATCCGGGGAGTTGGCAAGGACTGCGAGCAGTCTGGCATCGGCTGCGGGAAATTGGAAGTTATTGATTTCGTTGGCTTTAATCCACTGAAAGGCGGGGCAGCCCAGCGTCCGGGGCTCATGCGCCAGCCAGCGGCAATGAAAGAATTTCAAGCGGACGACCTTCTCCGGATAGCTGTGGGTCAAATCTTCGATTACGGTCCCCACTGTCACCTCGATTCCCAATTCCTCGAACAGTTCCCGGACAAGGCACTGTTCGAAGCTTTCATGGGGTTCGCGCTTTCCGCCGGGGAACTCCCACAATCCCCCCAGATGCGCGTCAGAGTGACGTTGTGTGATAAGCAAACGGCCATCCCGGAAGACCAGGCCCGCAGACACGTCGATGGGAATGGGCGTCTTCAACCGTCAGCGTCCGATACTCTTGTAAATGAAGCCCAGCCGTTCCATTTCCTCGGGGTCGAAGAGGTTGCGGCCGTCGAAGATGATCGGATGCGAAAGGGCCTTGCGGGTGCGTTCCAGATCCAGCTGCCTGAACTCCTCCCACTCAGTCGCGATGACCAGCGCATCGCACCCATCGGCCACCTCGTTCATGTCTTCCACATAGGTCGCGTCGGGCAGCAGGGGGCGCGCTTTGTCCATCGCCTTGGGATCATGGACACGGAGGGTGGCACCTTCTTTTTGCAGGCGCTGGCACAATTCAATGGCCGGGGACATCCGGACGTCGTCGGTGTTCTGCTTGAAGGCCAGACCGAGCACGCCGATTTTTTTGTCCCTCAAAACCCAGAGGGTGTCGGTGATTTTTTTGAGGAACCGGTTCATCTGCTCGGCGTTGATTTTCTGGACCTCTTTGAGCAGGCCGAAATCGTAGCCGAGCTGGCCGGCGATCTGGACGAAGGCACTGAGGTCTTTGGGGAAACAGCTGCCGCCAAAGCCCAGCGACGGGTTGAGGAACCGGCGGCCAATCCGTTCGTCCATTCCCATGCCGGCGGCCACCTCCTGCACATTGGCGCCGGTGGCCTCGCAGATCACCGAGACGGCGTTGATATAGGAGATTTTCAGCGCCAGAAACGAATTGGATGCGTGTTTTATGAGTTCGGCTGAGTGGATGTCGGTGACGACGATGGGTGCGGCAAATGGGGCATAGACCTCCTTCATGGCGGCGACGGGGCGCTGGGAACGCACGCCGACGACGATACGATCGGGTTTCATCAAGTCTGTCACGGCGAATCCCTCGCGCAGGAATTCGGGGTTGCTGACCACATCGCATTCCACTTTGGTCTTGCAGTAGCGTTTGATGGTTTCGGCCACCTTCTCACCGGTGCGCACCGGCACGGTGCTTTTGTCGACGATGATTTTGTAGCTGGTCATGGCGCCGGCGATTTCGCGGGCGACCCGTTCGATGAAACTCAGGTCCACCGAGCCGTCGGGGAGTTGCGGCGTGGGCACCGCAATGAAGATGATATCCGAATTGGTGACGCCATCGGCTGTGCTGGCAGTGAAGTGGAGGCGGCCTGCCGCGACGTTGCGGTTGACCAGTTCCTCCAGACCCGGCTCGTAAATGGGCAGGCCCCCTGACTGGAGCAAGGCGACCTTGGCGGCGTCATTGTCGACGCAGATCACTTGGTGCCCCACTTCAGCGAAGCAGGTGCCGGTAACCAACCCCACGTAGCCCGTGCCGATGATTGTGAGCTTCACGAGGTTGTTTGAGGTGAAGCCGGATCAGGGCTTGGAGGGTTTGGCCGGAATGGGGGCGGGAGGGGCGGGTTTAGAGGCCAGATTGGGGTGTTTGGCCAGCAATTCTGCTGATTTTAGTCCGGCTTCGTTTGCCAGTTGGGTGACGGCCCCGCTGGTGGTCAGGTCGGCGTAGAGGTCGCGGGCCGCTTCCAATTTGTTTTGGGATTCATAGATCCGGGCCAGGTTGAGTTTGGCTTGGGGCGTGAGGCTGTCGTTGGGATGGTGGTCGATGAGGTCTTTATAAGCCAAGGCGGCTTCGGGTTTGCCGAGGGCATCCAGACAGGTGGCTGAACCGAACTGGGCTTGGGTGGTGAAAACCGGGTTGCGGTAGTCGTGCAGGTAACGCTCAAACTGCGCCTTGGATTCGGCATATTTGCCCGATTCAAACAGAGCCGCCGCGGCCAGCAACACTGCCCGGCCGGCCGCCTCCGTGCCGGGATAATCCTCCGCCACCTTCAAGAGCGCGGGGGTGGAATCCCCGGAAGGGTGGCTTACGATCAGAGAGAGATTGGCGCTGGAGGATGAGGCGCGTTCGTTCTGGCGCCAAGCCCAGAGCCCGGCCACCAGCGCTAGAGCCCCTGCGATGCTTGCGGCTCGCACCACCACCCCCTTGTTGGTTTCAAACCAAGCGAGAAATTTTTCGTGCGGAGTCAGTTGTACGGCTTCAGATTCCATATGTTGCCACGAGTATAACCCGTGGGACTCCGCCCAACGCAAGCCAGAAATCAGCCTGTCTCACCCCAGGAATTCGCGCAGGAATCGGCCGGTGTGGGAATGCTTGTTCCGGGCCACCTCCTCCGGCGCGCCTTCGGCCACCAGCAGGCCGCCGCCGGCACCTCCCTCCGGACCCAGATCGATCACCCAATCCGCTTCGGCGATCAACTGCAGATTGTGTTCGATCACGATGACGGAGTGGCCGGCATCGACCAAGCGCTGGAGCATCTCCACCAAGCGCCGCACGTCGGCCATGTGCAGGCCGATGGTGGGTTCCTCCAGCAGGAAGAGGTTGGACTGCCGGGCGGCGGGCTGTTTGGCCAGCGGGGCATCGGGGCCGGGTCTCAGTCCCGCCAGCAGATGCGTCACCAGCTTGACCCGTTGCGCTTCCCCGCCGCTGAGGGTCGGGCTTTGCTGGCCGAGTTTCAGATAGCCCAAGCCGGTGTCGCAGAGCGCCTGCAGCGGCCGGTGGATTTTCTGGAAGCTTTTGAAAAACTCCGTGGCTTCCTCGATCGACAGGTCCAGCACTTGGTCAATCGTCCGGTCCCGGTATTGAATATCCAGGGTTTCGCGGTTGAATCGAGACCCGGAGCAGACCTCGCAGCGCACAAAAGCCGGAGGCAGGAAACTCATTTCCAGCTTGATCTGACCGGCGCCTTCGCAGGCCGGGCAGCGGCCTTGGGCGCTGTTGAAGGAAAACCGGGATGGGGAATAGCCGCGCAGCCGGGCTTCGGGGACTTGGGCGAAGAGGCGCCGGATTTCGTCGAAGATTCCGACAAAGGTGGCTGGGATGGAGCGGGGGGTGCGGCCGATGGGCGACTGGTCCACCTCGTAAACGGCTTTGAGAGTCTCGTGACCGGTTAGGGAGGAATGCTTGGCGGCGGCGGTTTTGGCTTTTAATTTTGCCTGAAGCCGGGGCAGGAGGCATTCGCGGATGAGGGTGCTTTTGCCTGAACCGCTCACACCGGTCACGCAGACCAGGCGGCCCAGAGGAAACGAGACGGAAAGGTTTTGCAGATTGTTCTCGGAAACGTTCTTAAGCAGCAGGCGGCCGTCTTGCGGCTTGTTCGGTCCGGGTTTGATGCTGGCCACCGGCCGGCGCTCGCCCCGCGAGGGAAAGTGTTTTCCGGCCTGCGCCCGCAGGCATTGACCGGTGACGGATTCGGGGTGCTCAAGCAACTCGGCCAGGGTTCCCGCCGCAACCACCTGTCCGCCATGCACTCCCGCGCCGGGGCCCAGATCGATCACGTAATCCGCGCGGCGCATGGTTTCCTCGTCATGTTCCACGACGATTACGGAGTTGCCCCGGGCGCGGAGCTTGAGCAGGGTGGCCAGCAGTTGTTCATTGTCCCGGGCGTGCAGGCCAATGGTCGGTTCGTCTAGGACATAGAGCACGCCGCTGAGGTTTGAGCCGAGTTGGGCCGCCAGCCGGATGCGCTGGGATTCGCCGCCCGAAAGGGTCGGCACCGCGCGCCCGAGTTGGAGGTAGCCAAGGCCGACCTCGTTGAGGAACTTGAGGCGTTCGCGGATTTCGGGCAGGATGTCGCGTGCTATCTCCGCCGCGCGCCCGTTGAACTTCCATCCGGCAAAAAAGTCGCAGGCGGCCGCGACGGCCTGGCTGGAAAAATCTTCGATCGTCATTCCGTAGGCTGCGGCGGAAGAGACGGGTGTTTTTTTTCCGTCCGTTGGATTTGATTTCGAGGGGCGCAGGCCGGCGGGCGCAGGGAGCCTCACTGCCCGGGCCACAGGGTTGAGCCGTGCCCCAAGGCACTCCGGGCAGGTCTCGCGCTCCTCGGCCCATCCGAACCAGCTCTCCTCGATCGCATCCGCATTGGCGCCGCGCTCCACTTCCGGCAGATAAAACAGTTCGCCAAAGCCGCGGCATTTGGGGCACCAGCCTTGGGGCGAGTTATAGCTGAATGTCTTGGGATCCAGCGGCTCAAAGGAACGTCCGCAGTCCGGGCAGGCGCATTCGGTGGAGTGGATGCTGGTTTTTCCGCGGTTGTCCAGGGCGAACAAGGTGCCGTGTCCGAGTTGGAGGGTTTCCTCGATGAGCTGGCGGGAGTGCGGATCTCCGCGCTTTTCCATGATGCCGGTGACGATTTCCACGTCATGTTCGCGGAAGCGGTCGAGCCGGAAAGGTTCGGTGGTGGCGAACATTTTTCCATCGGCCCGCACTTCGGCGTAGCCGTGTTTGGCAGCCCACTCCGCCACGTCGGTGTGGAAGCCCTTGCGGTTTTTAACGACCGGCGCGAGCAGCACAAGGTCGCCGCGCTTCTTCAATTCCGACTCGAGCCGCCGCCCCAGCTCGTCGCGGCTCTGCGCCTCGACGGGGAGCTGGCAATCGGGGCAGAACTGGGTTCCCAGCCGGGCGAAGAGCAGCCGCAGGAAATGAAAAATTTCCGTGACGGTCGCCACCGTGCTCTTGCCCCCGCCCCGGCTGGTCCGTTGTTCAATGCTCACCGTGGGGGGGATGCCGGTGATGAGGTCCACATCGGGTCGCGCCAACTGCTCCACAAACTGGCGCGCATAGACGTTCATGGAATCGAGAAACCGCCGCTGCCCCTCGGCAAAAATAAGGTCGAAGGCCAGCGTGCTTTTGCCCGATCCGCTCACGCCGGTGATCACCACGAACTTGTCGCGGGGAATGGCGAGGGAAAGGTTTTTGAGATTGTGCTCCCGCGCGCCATGGATGGTCATGCCCGTGGACGCTCCGGTGGCCGGAATGGCTGATGGAAGGGCTTTGACAGGGGTCTGCGCCGTTTTTTTGTTCTTGTTCTGAAATGAGGGTCCTAATAGTTCGCGCAGAAAATGTCCCGTGTGACTGGCGTGGCAGCGGGCGATTTCCTCCGGAGTGCCCTCAGCGACCCTTTGCCCGCCGCCCGCCCCCGCTTCGGGACCGAGATCAACCACCCAGTCGGCGCATTTGATCAGGTCCAAATTGTGTTCGATGACGAGGACCGAGTGTCCGGCATCGACCAACCTCTGGAAAACCTGGATTAGGATCCGGACGTCCTCAAAGTGCAGCCCGGTGGTGGGTTCGTCGAACAGGAACAAGGTGCCGCCGCAAGCGGTTCGGGGGAGATCGACGTCCGGCTCGAGCTGCGGTTTTTTTGATTGGGTCGTTCGTTTCCCTGCGGGAGCGGGCTGGTTTGGGGAGGGGCTGGCCTCGGCCAGGTGGCTGACGAGTTTGAGGCGCTGGCTTTCGCCGCCGGAAAGGGTGTTGATGGGTTGCCCCAGTTTCAAGTAGCCCAACCCCACCTCTTGCAGAAGTTGCAGCGTGGCCGCGGCACGTTTGGCTGGACGTGAGTCTGGAAAACCACCCAGAAATCCGATGGCCTCATCCACCGTGGCGTCCAGCAAATCCGCAATGCTCAAAGAGGTGTCATGCCCGCTCGGGGGGGTGGGGGGCGGGGTTGCCTCTGTTTTTAGGGATCCTTCGATGGGGTTTTCAGCGCTCTGTCCGGCGGCGATTTTGATTTCGAGAATGTGCGCCCGGTAACGGCGTCCGGCACAATCCGGGCAGCGGATGAAGACGTCGCTGAGGAACTGCATTTCGATTTTCTCGAACCCGGCTCCGCGGCAGCGTTCGCACTGGCCTTGGGCAGAATTGAAGCTGAACGCGCTGGCGTTAAGTCCGCGCTGGCGGGCGGGTTCGGATTGGGCGAAAAATTCGCGGATGTGTTCGAAGGCGCCGATGTAAACCGCCGGATTGGATCGAGGGGTTTTGCCAAGGGCAGACTGGTCCACCAGCACGATGCGGCTGAGGCTTTCGTGTCCGCTGAACAGGGCTTCGGTGCGGCCAATCGCGCCGGGCACCTGCTCGTCTGAGTCCGGCTTTTCGTCTTCGACCGGGTCGGCTGTCTCATCGGTTGCTTGCCTCTGGGTTGGGCTGGGTGTTTGCAGCCGGGCCTCTAATCCGGGCAGGAGGATTTCCCGGGCGAAAGTGGTTTTGCCCGAACCGCTCACACCGGTCAGGGCGACGAATCGGTTTAGGGGGATTGAGACTGCGAGGTTTTTGAGATTGTGGCAGTTGGCTTGGGTGACATTCAACCAAGCACTGGCAGGATGGGGTGGGCGGCCGGGGGCGTTGGGCGTTTTGGACACCGCCCTGCGCGAAGGGATTTCAATTTGCTTGCGGCCGCTGAGGTAATGCCCGGTGAGCGAGTGTTTCGAGTTGAGGATTTCGCCATACGACCCCTGAAAAACCAGATGGCCGCCGCCCGCTCCGTGTCCCGGACCGATGTCCACGATTTGATCGGCGGCGCGCATGACCGAGGGTTCGTGTTCAACGACCACCACCGTGTTGCCGGTGTCCCGCAATCGGTGCAGGATGTCGATGAGTCGTTCGGTGTCGCGGGGATGCAGGCCGACACTGGGTTCATCCAGAACGAAGAGAGTGTTGACCAATCGCGTGCCCAGGCAGGTGGTCAGGTTGACCCGCTCGGTCTCACCGCCGGAAAGGGAGCGGGTGGGTCGGTCCAGTGTGAGGTAGCCCAAGCCGACCTGATTGAGGAAGCCCAGGCGCGAACCGACTTCGGCTAGGACCAAGGCGACAGGGTCGTTGGGCAGTATGTCTGGAAGCCGTTGCCGCTGGCGGGTCAGCGCTTCTATGATTGCCAGGGCCTCGGAGACGGGCAGGGTATAGAACTCGGCCAGGTTCAGAGAGGTGGTTGAATTTGCTGGGATTTTTTGTTTTTTTTCCGGTGCGGCCTGCGGGATCTGGGCGCGGTAGAGGAGGGATTCAGGCTGGAAGCGTGCGCCTTGGCAGGAGGGGCAAAGGGTATAGGCCCGGTAGCGCGAAAGCAGCACCCGGACATGCATTTTGTAGGCTTTGGACTCCAGCCATTTAAAGTAGCCCCGCACCCCATACCAAGCCCGGGGCCATTCATGCTCACCGTCCTTGCCGTAGCCAGGGTCGCCCTCCAGCACCCAGCGTTGGTGTTCCGGGGAAAGATCGCAAAAGGGCACGTTGACGGGCACCGAGCGGCGTTTGCAGAACTTGAGCATGTCTTCCTGGGACTCGGCGCTGAAACCGCCGCGCCACGGCTTGACCGCTCCTTCGGCCAGTGTCAGCCCCCGGTCCGGGATGGCCCGGTCGTAGTCAATGGTGATGGTCCGACCGAAGCCTTTGCAGGCCGGACAGGCCCCCACTGGATGGTTGAAACTGAAAAGGGCGGGGGAGGGTTCCCGGTATTCAAGGTCACAGGGTGCGCAGTGGAACCGGTTGGAAAAAAGGGACACAGCGCCCGGTTCAGGATGATGGACACACAGCCGGCCCTTGCCGAAGTGATAGGCCTGTTCGCAGGCTTCGATGAAACGGGACCGGTTGCCCGGCACCGGTTTGATCCGGTCTTGGATGACGGTGAGGTTTCGAGGCGCCGGGGTGGCTTGCGTGAGAATCGGGGCCGCCTGGTCGAGTCGCAAGGCTGTGCCCGCATGCAAAATCCGCTGATAGCCCTGCTTGGAAATGAGGGCGAGCGATTCGGCGATCGGCATTTGCTCCGCCAGCGAAAGATCGAAGGTGATCAGGACCTCCGCAGCCGCGGGTTTGGCCTGCTCTGTGCTGAGAAACTCCCAGATCTGTTGCGGTGAATCCTTGCGGACCACCTGGCGGCATTGGCGGCAGTGCAGCACGGCGACATGGGGCCAGAGCATTTTGAGGTGATCGCAAATCTCCGTCAGGGTTCCCACGGTGGAGCGGGTGGATTTGACGGAATTGCGCTGCTCGATGGCGATGGCTGGAGGGATACCCTCAATGCTTTCGACCTGCGGCTTGTCCATCCGGTCAAAGAACTGCCTGGCATAGGGGGAAAACGTTTCGATGTAACGGCGTTGGCCCTCGGCGAAAAGGGTGTCGAAGGCCAGCGAGCTTTTGCCCGAGCCGCTCAGCCCGGTGATGACGACCAGTTGGTGGAGCGGCAGGTCGAGGTTGAAATTCTTGAGGTTGTTGTGGCGGACGCCGCGGAGGCGGATGGCGGGGGGCGCAGACGGTTTGGGCATGGCGACTGGAAAGTATGTTCCGGGCGCGTAACTTGCAAGCGGCAGGTGCGGCCAAGGCGGATTTTCCGCGCGGCCTGTTGCAGACCGTGGCCGGCGTTGGCTGTGCCGTCAGGCAGGCTGGTCTATCTTTGCTGATCCGCCGGCAATGCCGCCCCAAGCGAGTGCACCGCGCGCGGCGCGGTTGCCGGTGGCAAAACAGCCTTGCATCAGATAGCCTCCGGTGGGCGCATCCCAGTCAATCATTTCACCCGCCACAAAAACTCCCGGCCAGCGGTGCAGCATAAGTTCATCATTCACTTCGCTCCAGCAAACACCGCCTGCGGATGAGATGGCCTCGTTGAGTGGGCGGGGCCGGCTTAGTTTCAGCGGGAATGTTTTGACGGCGGCCGCAAGGGAGAGGGCCGAAGTGTAAGGCCCCCGTCCTGGCAGGTTTTCCAGCAGCGCCACAGCCGCGTCGCTTAAGCGCCAGCGCGAACGGGCTTCAGCCAGGAAATTGCGCGGGCAGTTCCCCAGCTTCCGCACAAGTTGCTCCACGCTGTGCGCCGGTTTGAAATCAATGTTCAGGGCCGGCTCCGCCATGCTCCGGAGCACCGGGCCGAGCTGGTAGATGATCCCGCCTTCCAGTCCGTAACGTGTCACCATCAGCTCCCCGGTCGCCGTGGCGCTGTTAGCCGTGGCGGTGATGTTTTTTAGCGGTTGTCCTTCCGCCCGAGCCAGCAGGGCAGGAGACCAGGAGATTTCCCAACCGCAATTGGCTGCAATGAGAGGCGCAACTCTCACCCCCATTTTCTCCAGAATCGAAACCCAAGATCCCGTGGAGCCCGTGTCTGGCCAAGACCCGCCGCCCAGAGCCAGAACGATCGCGTCGGCCTCATGGGTCGCAATTCCTCCTTCCGTTTGGAAATCCACCTGCCAGCGTGTTCCCGGCCGCAGCCCGGCCAAGGAATGGCGGAGATGGAACCGCACTCCGGCAGCACGGAGGCGATGCACCCAGCGCCGCAGCAATGGTGCCGCCTTGAGTTCGTGTGGATAGACCCGGCCGCTGGTTGCGGCAAAGGTGGCCACGCCCAGTCCCGCCGCCCACTCCCGCAAGGCTGGCGCATCGAACCCGGCAAGGGTGTGCGCCCACCAACCCAGGGGCTGGTCCGCCCCGGTATAGCGGGTGACAAACCGCTTCCGGGATTCAATGTGGGTAAGATTGAGACCGCCGCGGCCGGCAACCAGAAGCTTGCGACCCACGGAGGGTTTGGCATCGAAAAGTGCGACGGTGCAGCCGGCCGCAGCAGCAACCTCCGCCGCGCGCAAGCCTGCCGGACCACCGCCTATGATGATGATTTCGATGCTGCAGTGAACCAGAGCGCCGAGCCGCAGGCAACGGGAACTCTTCCCGGAATTGGCACCCGCCGGCACAAGTCTGACGAAAACGACAAATAGGTTGTGCGCGGCGAGGTGCATTCCCGCCCTGTGGCCGCCGACGCGAGGAGGCGCTCTTGGGACCGCTAAGCGCTGAGCGCGAAGAGCAAAGGGGCGAGGGTTGCTGCGCCCGGAACGGGCGCACTCCGCAAACCAAAACCGTCGACTTGGGATTTCAACTGCGGCGCAGTTGTCGCCAACCACGTCCGCAGCCGCTTATGGCGGCCTTTCAACACCTGCCACCACTCCTCTTTTGCCGCCATAGAGCAGTGCCACTTGTTGGGGCGTCGCCTCGCCCCGCTCCAGGTCCGTCACATGCCCGGAATTTTATCCCCGGGCGTTTCCCAGAAGCAGGGCGGGGAGGCGAATTGGCAGCAGGCAAATAAAAAAGGCGGGCCGTTGCCGGCCCGCCTTGAATTGATCTTACGCTGCTTCAGCGCTTCCGGTCGGGGCGGCCGCCGCGTTCCCGGTGCTCGGGGCGTTCGGGGCGCTCAGCCCGCGCCTGGCCTTGTTCAGGGGCGGCTTCTGCTGCTTCTGCCGGGGGCGCGGTGGGTTCGATCCCCATCTCGCGGTCGCGGTCTTCCATCGCCGCCTTGCGCGACAGACGGACGCGGCCTTTCTCGTCCACACCAAGACACTTGACCCAGATTTCATCGCCGATCTTGACGATGTCTTCGGTCTTCTTCACGCGGAAGTTGGCCAGTTCGCTGATGTGAACCAAGCCGTCCTTGCCGGGGAGGAACTCCACAAACGCGCCGAATTCCTTGATGGTCACCACCGTGCCGCGGTAGATCTTGTTGATCTCGGCTTCGGCGGTCATGCCCGTGATGGCTTCGCGGGCTATTTTCATGCCTTCGGGCGAGACGGAGAAGATGTTGACTGTGCCGTCGTCCTCGATGTTGATTTCGCAACCCGATTCCTCAACGAGCTTCTTGATGTTTTTTCCGCCCGGTCCGATGAGCATGCCGATCTTCTCAGGGTTGATCTTGATCGTCTCGATGCGCGGGGCGTATTTGCTGATGTCGGCGCGCGGGGCGCTGAGGGTTTTGGCCATTTCGGCGAGGATGAAAAGGCGCGCTACGCGGGCCTTCTCAATGGTCTCAGCCATCAGGCCGTGGGGAATGCCCTTCAGCTTGAGGTCGAGCTGGAAACCGGTGATGCCTTTTTCGGTCCCGGCAATCTTGCAATCCATGTCGCAATACGCGTCTTCCCAGCCGATGATGTCCGTCAGCAGCTTGTAGTCGGAGATCTTCTTGTCCGCTCCGTATTCGGTGCAGATGCCCACGCTGATGCCGGCGACCGGGCGGATCATCGGGACGCCGGCGTCCAGAAGGGCCAAGGTGCCGCCGCAGACGCTCGCCATCGAGGTCGAGCCGTTGGA
>CAIQOK010000178.1 GCA_903873415.1 uncultured Verrucomicrobiota bacterium
AGACAAGTCAGGACAGGAAGGGATTGAATTTCGGGAGTCTATTCGGGAGTCTCCGTGAGATTTCACTTTATTTACTGGCAAAACTGTGGGGTTCGAATCCCCCTCTCTCCGCCACTTCAACTTTTCCCCAATAAAATCAAGGGTTTCGAGTGAATCCACTCCCCTTCTTAGTTCCCAGACTGCAAAATTTACGGAGACCCCGCCCTAAGCCACGCCAACATCGGGCTCTCGTGGACCGGGCTCATCCAGCAGCACTACGGGCAGGAACTCTCTCACCCCATACCCGGGTGATTGGTCGAGCTCATGATGTGCGCTTTCAAGATCCACCGCAGTTCCCGGGTCTACCACGAAGACAACTACACCGATCTCGCAGCCTACGCCAGGTTTGCCCGGGAAGATCAGGCAAGAGAGGCTGGAAAGCCATTGACCCCATGACCACCAAAAACTGCGCCATCTGCAACCGAAGGTTCACCTGCATGAGTCCAACGAGGAAATGCTGCTCCATGCCGTGCTGCCTGAAATAGGCCAAGAGCCATCCCGAATCGCGAAGGCAATCTAGGGCCACCTACACGCCCAGACCCGAGTGTGGATGGGGAGTAGACGGTATGACCGCGCGTCATGGAATACGAAACCGAGCCCCCTAAACACGGGAGAAACACGACTGCGGTGCCTCGGTTCGTTACGAGGGGTTGGTCGATGGGATCAACTTGCTGCGACGTCCGTTCTTTGGATCTTGCGGCCGACGAAGAGACAAGCTCGCTCGGTTTCGGTGGCTGCCGGCGCAAGGCGGTTCTGGCGGCGCGGATAAAGGGTGCAAGGTGGATTGGCAGGGCTGGGGGCTGCGGTGTCTGGTTTTCTGCTTATTGGCAACTGTAGTCGTCGAGGTGACGAGGTGTTTCGGTTCGTGCGGCAGCCTTTGTGAGACAAAGGCGGAAATTGAAAAGGAGAAAGACCGGAAGGATCAGGAACCCCAAGCAGGGCTCTTTTTAACTTGAGGGTTCATCCTTGATGGTTAAGCGGTCTGGGGCTGTCTGGGTCGTTGCCGCCAAAGTGAAGAGTTTTGGCTCCGGGGAAGGGGTGAAAAACAGCCGTGAAATTCGGTTTTAGCGCGGTTTGCATCGTTGGGTTGGCGGAAGGGGTGGGATTTGAACCCACGGTAGCCTTGCGACTACGTCTGATTTCGAGTCAGGTGCCTTCAACCACTCAGCCACCCTTCCAACCCTGTTTTGACCGAACGGCTCCATTTTGCATGGTTGCCGGTTCGGGGCAAGAGGATTCGATCTCACAGAATTCGGTTAGCTTTTTCGGGATTTCAACCCCAACTAGTAGCCACGCTCCCAAACGTTCATGTTGAGGTGATGTTTTTCTTAATTGCAGGACATCTTTATGGTGTTATGAACGCATGGCTGCCTAGAAGGAAAAAGATGGCCGGTTTCATCTGCGACTGGACAACGCTGAGGCCGTCTCCGCTTACGGCGGTCAGCTGCTCACTGGATTGGTTGGCCGATCGATTTGATGTCAGAAATCTCCTCGCCAAGATCGATGGCATCGATCCGTGGAACCGGTCGATGATCAATTCAATCAGATCCAATTTGTTTTGCGCGTGTCTCTCGCCCTTACCGCTTGGCGCTTGGCCGCCCCTACGGGGCAGGGGAAGATTTTTGGATGGACGCGGATCTGTGGACAGGTCGCGCCGGTGAGGCCGCGCCCTCGGCGCTTGAAAGCAAGGCGAGGGGCAAGGCGCGATGGACAATTCATAATGGACAACGGGTTTGGGTTCCCCCCGGTTAAAAAGAGACACGCGGAAGGTAGGAGATCGGAGGGCAACTTTTGAGGCGCAATTGACCCGCCATGCCCTCCGAATTCTGGAAAAACAAAAGCCGACATCACTGGCAGCCACATCCGCGGTGACGGCGCTGCCGCAAAGCCACATCCGGACAAAGTCGGATTTGTCTGCCGCTGTCTCGCTGAGGAATGGGGGGGCAACCCGCTCGGCATGCTTGACTTGGGCGTGGGGATGAAATCACCTGTGGGGGGTGAAGTTTTTGGTGTTTGGGACTTATTTTTGGCAAGCTATGATTAGAAGCACGATTTGTTTTTCCGGCTTGGCGGCAATGCTGGTTGGGGTGGCGGTTTTGCTATGCAGCTGCAGCAAGCCGGAGGAGATTCGCGCCGTGCCGGTGCCCGATGTGCGTTTGGCAATGATCGAACAGCGCGACGTCCCCGTTTACCGCGAATGGGTTGGCACTCTTGAGGGGGACGTCAATGCCGCTATTTCGGCGCAGGTGGGCGGTTATTTGCTCAGCCGCGACTATTCCGAGGGGGGCAAGGTCACTAAAGGCCAGGTTTTGTTCCGGATTCAACCGGCCACGTTTGAGGTCGCTCTGGCCAATGCCAAAGCCCAGCTCACCGAAGCGCTTGCCCGCAAGGGCAAGACCGCCTCGGATGTTCAGAGGTATAGGCCTTTGGCAAAAACGCAGGCCATCAGTCAGCAGGAATTTGATGATGCCGTGCAGGCCGATCTGGCCGCGGATGCAAAAGTGCAAGCCGCGCAAGCCTCAGTGGACAGCGCTCAGCTGAACCTTGGTTTCGCGACGATCCGCTCTCCGGTCGATGGGATTGCGGGATTGGCGCAGGCGCAGCTGGGGGACTTGGTGGGCCCCGGATCAGGACAGTTGACGACCGTGGTCAAGACCGATCCCATGAGGGTTTATTTTTCTGTGGATCAAAAGTTGATGACTGCCTTGCAGGAGAAAACCCTGGCTGCCGGCCAGGAACTGCGCGGAGCCGGGGGTGAGTATCAAGGGCCTACCCTTGAACTGATTCTGGCTTCGGGCTCGGTCTACGCCTTCAAAGGCAGGGTGCGCCACGTTAACAATCAGGTTGATGTGAAGTCCGGCACAGTGCGGGTGGTGGGGGAGCTTCCAAATCCGCAGGGCCTGCTTTCCCCCGGGATGTTTGTCCGGACTCGGGCGTTGATGACGACTCAAAAAGACGCGCTGCTCGTGCCGCAATCCGCCCTTCTGGATGTGCAAGGACGGCACATGCTTGCGCTGGTGGACGCCGAAAACAAGGTCAGCATCCGTCCGGTGGAACTTGGGGAGGCGTCCGGCCCGCTAAGAGTGGTCACCGGTTCGATCAGGGCCGGGGAGCGTGTTGTGGCCGAAGGCATCCAGAAGGCGCGGGACGGTGGCACAGTTCATCCTCTGCCTGCGGCGGAGAAAGGGGAGCCGGGCCCGGTGGGGGGGCTTGGCGGGGGCAAACCTTGATTGGCCCGGGCCATTCTCCAGCGCTGACCTATGTCTAAGTTTTTCATCAACCGTCCGATCGTGGCGATGGTCATCTCCATCCTCATGGTGATTCTGGGATTGGTGGCGATGTCGGGGTTGCCGGTGTCGCAGTTTCCCAAGATTGCGGATCCGCAGATCCAGGTGACGGCCAGTTATCCCGGCGCGGACGCCACCACGGTGGAGCAGTCCGTGGCCACGCCGATCGAGCAGCAGATGTCCGGGGTGGACAATCTGGAATACATGTATTCGCTCAATGCGAACAACGGTTCGATGAAGCTGGTGGCGGATTTCAATATCAAGACCGATCCGAACACGGATCAGATTCTGGCTCAGATGAGGCAGAGCCAGGCGGCCTCGCAGCTGCCTGCGGCGGTGACGGCCCAAGGGGTGACGGTGCAGAAGTCGTCCGCTTCGCCGCTGATGATCTTCGCCCTGTATTCGCCGAGCAACACCTATGACGGGGTTTTTCTGGCGAACTATGCGGTGATCAACATCAACGACCTGATGACGCGGGTGCCGGGGCTAGCCAGTGTGACGGTATTCGGTGCGGGCAATTATGCCACGCGGATCTGGGTGCGTCCGGACCGGTTGGCGCAGATGGGGGTTACGGTGCCGGAGATTCTCAGCGCCATCTCAGCTCAGAACACGGTGAACCCGGCCGGTCAGATAGGCGGGGAGCCTGTTCCGCAGGGGCAGCAGTTCACCTATGCGGTCCGTTCTGCGGGCCGGCTTGAGACGCAGGAGGAGTTTGAGAACATCGTTTTGAGGGCCGCTCCCGGCGGAGCCATCCTGCGGGTCAAGGATGTGGCGCGGGTTGAACTGGGGGCCCAGAACTACAGCATGCAGGCCCGGCTCAATGGCAAGCCCGCCGCGCTGGTGGCCGTATATCAGTTGCCCGATTCCAACGCGGTGGAAGCCGCCAAGGGGGCGCGCGAAGTCATGGCGCGGCTCAAGCAGGGGTTTCCGCCGGACCTGAATTATGCCGTCGCCTTGGACACAACTCTGGCAGTGACGGAGGGCATGAAAGAAATCCAGCAAACGCTCTTTGAGGCGATTGTGCTGGTGATCATCGTGGTTTTTCTCTTTTTGCAAGGGTGGCGGGCAACCCTCATACCGTTGTTGGCCGTGCCTGTGTCGTTGATTGGCACCTTCGCATTTTTCCCGCTGTTCGGGTTTTCCATCAACACGCTTTCTCTTTTCGGACTGGTGCTGGCGATCGGGTTGGTGGTGGATGATGCGATTGTGGTGGTGGAGGTGGTGGAGCATCACATTGACAAGGGGCTTTCGCCCAAGGAAGCGGCGATCAAGGGCATGCAGGAGGTGGCCGGGCCGGTGATGGCGATAGCGATTATTCTCGGAGCGGTGTTTGTGCCGACGGCGTTCATTCCGGGCATTACCGGGTTGCTCTACCAGCAGTTTGCCGTGACGGTGGCGGTGTCGGTGGCCATTTCGGCGTTCAACGCGCTGACGCTTTCTCCGGCGTTGGCGGCGCTTTTGCTGCGGCCGAAGAAAAAAAGCAACAGTCCGCTGCAGAGGTTTTACGATGCATTCAATCGGGCCTTTGGCCGTGTGACCGACGGGTATGTGGGTGTGTGCCGGCAGCTGATCCGAAAAAGCGGATTTGCCTTGGTGCTGCTGGCGGGTTTTGCGGGGCTGGCGGGTTTGCTGGGCAAACACACCAACGCGGGGTTCCTGCCGGAGGAGGATCAGGGCTATCTGTTTGCCGGTGTGCAGCTGCCCGAGGCGTCCTCAGCCCAGCGGACCAGCGAGGTGATGAGGCAGGCGGAGGAGATCCTCAAAGCGACGCCCGGGGTGAAGTTTTATTCCACGGTGGTGGGCTACAGCATGCTCAGCGGGGTGCAGAACACCTACAGCGGATTTTTCTTCATCACCTTGGAGGAATGGAGCAAGCGCCAGAAACCGGAGGAGCAGTATCAGGCCATCATGGCGCATTTAAACTCGAAGCTGGGCCAGATTCCCGGGGCTTTGGGGTTTGCCTTCTCCCCGCCTGCGATTCCCGGTGTTGGGGCTTCGGGGGGTGTCACTTTTATTTTGGAGGATCGGTCCGGCAAAGGCGGTGGTATGTTGGCGGCCAATCTGAAGAACTTTCTGGAGGCGGCGCGCAAGCGGCCCGAGCTGGCAGCGGTTTCCACCACGGCGCTGCCCTCCGTGCCGCAGATGCGGGTGGAGGTGGATCGTGATCAGGTTCTGCAGCAGGGGGTGCGCCTGCAGGATGTGTATCAGACCATGCAATGTTTCATGGGGGGTGCCTTCGTGAATTTCTTCAACCGGTTCGGGCGGCAATGGCAGGTTTATGTCCAGGCCGAGGGGAGTTACCGCACCGAGGCTGAAAATCTCGGCCAGTTCCACGTGTTGAACAGCGCGGGCGGGGCGGTGCCTCTGGCGGCGGTTACCAGCGTGCATCCCACCACCGGTCCCGAATTCACGATGCGTTATAATCTCCATCCTGCCGCCCAGATCAATGCTTCGCCCAAGCCCGGCTACAGTTCGGCCCAAGCCATGAAAGCGCTGGAGGAGGTGTTTGCGGCGAGCATGCCCCAGGGCATGGGCTACGACTACATGGGAATGAGTTATCAGGAAAAAAAGGCGCAGCAAGGAGTCTCGCCCATGCTGGTGTTTGGTTTTTCGCTCTTGTGCGTCTTTCTGATTTTGGCGGCGCAATACGAGAGTTGGAGCCTGCCCTTGAGCGTGCTGCTGGGCACGCCGGTGGCGGTATTTGGCGCCTTTGCCGGCATCATGGTCGGGCATTACGAAAACAACATCTACGCCCAGATCGGGCTGGTGATGCTGATCGGTCTTTCGGCCAAGAACGCCATTCTCATCGTCGAGTTTGCCAAGATGGGCTATGAAGAGGGCAAACCGCTGCTGGACGCCGCGCTGGAGGCGGCCCGGTTGAGGCTCAGGCCGATTCTGATGACCAGTTTCGCGTTCATTTTGGGCTGCGTGCCGCTGGCCAAGGCGAGCGGGGCCGGAGCCTTGGCCCGCCAAGTCATGGGCTTCACGGTCATCGGAGGCATGCTGGCGGCGAGCTTTCTCGCGATTTTTTTGATTCCGGTCATCTATTACGTGGTTCAGAAGATGGGCGGCTCGAAACCGGGCGCGGCCGCTCCGCTCCAGCACTGACCCTTGCCTGAGGCAACATGAAATCAAAATTTTATTGCGCGTTGATTCTGGTGTCTGTGTCCGCCGCCTTCTGGGGTTGCGCCCTCGGGCCGGACTATCATCGACCTGTTGTTCAGTCCCCGGAGAGATTCCGGTTTGAGGCCGGGGCGGCCACCAATTCACTGGCCGACCTGCCGTGGTGGGAGATTTTTAAGGACCCGGTGTTGCAGGGGTTGATCCGCACGGCGCTGACGAACAACAACGATCTCAAACGTGCCGTGGCACGGGTGGAGGAGGCGCGCAACCAGTCTGCGGCTGCCAACTCGGCGTTTCTCCCGCAAGTCGGCTATGGCGGTGATGTGGGTTACGGTCGCAATGCCCGCTATAATGCCCCCGCCGGCGTCGGTGGAACCGCGGTCGGGTCTGCTCAGATGGCGCTGAGCGCGGCTTGGGAGGTTGATGTCTGGGGTAGGGTGCGCCGGTCCAGCCAGTCCGCTCAGGCCAGGTATCTTGCCACGGAGGAGGCTCGGCGCGGGGTCATGCTGACACTGGTGAGCGAGGTGGCTGGGACGTATTTTCAATTGCTGGAGTTGGATCAGGAGGTGTCCATTCAACGCGCCGCCACCAACGCATATTCGGGCAGCTACCGGATTTTCAATGAGCGCCTGGACCATGGCGTGGCTTCAAAGCTTGAAACCGATCGTGCCGCGGCCGCTCTGGCCAATGCCGCCGCCCTGATTCCGCAGCTGGAAATCCAGCGTGCCCGGGCCGAGTCCCGGCTCAGCCTGCTGTTGGGTCGGCTGCCCGGACCGATTGCCCGCCGGCCGCTCTCGGCCGAGTCGCAGATGGCGCCGGAGATTCCCGCAGGCCTGCCCAGCGAGCTGTTGCGCCGCCGTCCGGACGTGCGGGGTGCCGAGCAGTTGTTGATTGCGGCCAACGCGGGTGTCGGGGTGAGTGTGGCCAATTTCTTTCCGCAAATCGGACTTACCACCTTCTTGGGGCGGGCCAGTCCGGAACTTTCCGCTTTCACTGGCGGGGCGGGGAATCTGTGGGATTTGGGCGGGACGCTGTCCGGTCCTGTGTTTCAAGGGGGTCGGCTGCGGGCCGGACACCGCGCCGCCCAAGCCCGGTTTGACCAGGCCGCCGCCGAGTATCAGCAGAGCGTTCTGACCGCTTTTCAGGAAGTCTCCGATGCGCTGGTCACCCGCCGGCAGCTGGCCGATGAATATGGCTACGTGACTCAGGCGGTCGCCGCATTGGAGTCCTCGGTGGATCTGGCCCTGCAGCGTTATTTGAACGGGAAATCCAGCTACTATGAAGTGTTGCAAGCGCAGCAGGAACTCTATCCGACCCGGCGTGCGCTGGTTCAAGTTCTTGTGGCGCAATGGTTGTCCACGGTGCAGCTCTATAAAGCGCTGGGTGGCGGCTGGCAGGCGGCACCCTGACTGCGCTTGGGTTTCGCCGCCGCTTTGCGGCGCTTCTCAATCTGGGTCCCGCCGGACTGAGGAGGTTTTACTGGGCATCCACCGCGGCAGCCAGGGCGGCATTGTAAGACCACTGCACGCCCGAATGACCGTCGTTATTCCAGCGGCTCTCCCAGTAGTCGTTGTTGGGATTAACGACATCCCTGCGCCAGGCTGACTCGGCGTGTCCGTCACAGAACATCAACACCGTGCGGCCGGCGTGCCGGCTGCTGGGCCACTCGCTCGGCGTGGTCGGATCAATGTTCCCGTCGAAACTTCCATCCATCCGGCTGTCTGCGAGCATGATCATGTCCGAGGGGTGCTTGACCTGTGAATCTTTGACTTCGTTTGCTCCGTAATCCACATCCCCGCCCAGACCAAACTGGCCGCCGGCGCCGTAGGTGCCCCAGTCATTGTAGCCGTAGGAAAAGCGTGAATCGGGCCGGACGGCATAAGGGTCTCCGGACACGCCCAGGCTGTTATTGGCTTTGATGTCCCATTGGCAGTTGGGGGCGGCGCTGGGGCACCAGAAGGCGGTGCGATTGCCGCCCATTAAGGAGTAAAGCCGGGGAGGCCAGATGTAATATCCCGAGGCAATGAAGAGGCAGCCGGGATATTTCTTGTTGTCCAGCGTATACATCACCGTGGCGATGCCGATCTGGCGCAGATTGTTGAGGCAGGCGGTCTGTTTGGACTTTGCTTTGGCTTTGCTCAGGGCGGGCAGAAGCAAGGCGGCAAGAATGGCTATGATGGCTATGACCACCAGCAGTTCGATCAGGGTGAAGGCCCGCTGCCTCATGCGGGCGGGCGCTGGATCGTTTTGTAAGTTATAGAGGCGCATAATATCAAGGTTCAATATTTGGTCTGCCAAGTATTGTTTTTTTAGATTCTATGCTGTTTGAATGAGAATCGCAAACCGTTCTCTGGTGAATTGGATTTTTGAGGGCGGGCGCCGGGCAGTCAGTGGGGGAGCCAAAAGCGCTGCGCGACGGCTGCACGGTGGGGATGCCGGAGATTTCGGGTCAATGCTTCTGTCCCAAAACGCGAGAGTGGTTAAAATAAAACCCACCCCAAGGCTGTTGAGTTGCAGCACTCTGTGAGCGCCTGCCAAAGGGACGCGTGCGGATGTTTCAGGCTGCCGCCAGGGCAAAAGATCTATTGGATTCCGCCGGATCGGTCTCAAAGCGATTCAGGAAATCAGCCGCCGGGGGGTGCCCCTTCAACTCCCTTTCAAGACGTGTTCCTCTTCCAAGTTCAAATCCAACCAGCAGCTTGATGTCCGGGCTTGTGTTTCCCTCAGGCTTGAATGTCACTCCGAATCCAGATGGATTCCCTCCCGGATCGGTCCTTTGAGCCAGCCCAGCGAAACCAGGAATTTGTCGGCCTCGGCCAAGGTTTGCGAGCGGCAGGGTTCCAGGTTGAAAAAACTGTGTCCTTTGCCTTCGTAAAACCTTGTCTCGCAGCGCACACCAACCTTATCCATTCCGGCTTTGAAGTCGGCCACGGTCTTCACCGGAATCAAGCGGTCCTCCGTGCCCAGAAAAACGATCGTCGGCGGGGCATGGGGGCTGAGATTGTGCGCGGGCGAAAACTCTTTGAATCGTTCGCCGACGCGCTCATATCCGTATTGGCCGGGGCCGTTGTTAAAGACGGGATTGAAAAGAATCAGCGCATCGGGTCTGGGTGAGATTTTCAAGTCGTCAGCCGGGTCATCCAGTCCATCGACTAATCCGGTGAATGCGGCCAGATGTCCTCCAGCCGAGCCGCCGGCGGCTCCGATTCGCTGCGGGTTAATGCCCAGTTCGGCGGCGTGGCTGCGCACCCAGCGCATTGCGGACTTGGCGTCCTGGATGCAGTCGGTGGGAGGCGAGCCGGGCAGGTTTTTGAGCAGGCGGTATTCCACCAGTGCGCAGACTAGCCCCCGCGAGGCCAGATAATCGGCTTGGGGCCGGAGCAGGGCAGGGGTGCCGCCCACCCAGCCGCCGCCATGAAACAGGACCATTCCTGGCCGCTGTTCCGTCGCACTCCAGTCCTGGGGTTTCACCAAGGTCAGTTTCAGTTCGCGTCCGCCAATCTTTTTGTAAACCCGCACTTCGGCGGAATCTTTTTTCGTGGAACCCCGGGGCGCGGAGGGCAGCGGAGTGCTCCGGCCCTCGTCTTTGTATTTTTCCAACAGGGCCTTGAGGCTCTTGACCAGCTCCGGTTTTTCCCCGTAAAGATTGTGTCTCTCTGCCAGGTCGTCGCGGAGGTTGTAGAGTTCGCCCGGAAAGGTGTTGGCTTGATAACCGCGCTCCTGCTTGAACCAGTCCGGTTCGTGATTGCCATCCCCGCTGCGCGCATCGATCAGGATCCAATCGCCCTGCCGCAGGGCCAGGACGCCGTGGGAATTGTGGAGCACCGTGGCCTGACGCAGGGGAGAAACGGTCTTTTGCCCCAGCAATGCCGGGAGAATGTTCCAACTGTCCTCTCCGGCGTTGGATGGAAGATTCTCGCCCAGCAGCGCGGCGCAGGTCGCCATCAAATCCACATGGCAAATGGTCTCCTGGCTCACTGCTCCCGCCGGCACACGGCCGGGCCAGCGCGCCAGAAATGGAACCCGGTGCCCCCCCTCCCACGCGTCCCGTTTCACCCCGCGCAAACCGTCCATGCTCCGGTGATCAAAACGCTTGATCCGCTCATAGGCCCCGATGCCGACCTCGCTGGCGACTTCGGGTCCGTTGTCGCTGGTGAAAATGACCAGTGTGTTGGTCGCCAGCCCGGTCCGGACTAGAACCGACAGCACCTGGCCCACAGTCCAATCGACCTGCGACACAAAATCCCCGTAGTCCCCGGCCTGACTGCGTCCATTGAACTCCGCGGCGGGGACGATGGGGTAATGGGGAGCTGTGAGTGGGAAATAGAGAAAGAAGGGTTTGGCAGGTCTCTGTTTGGCTGCCTGCTCCAGATAGTCCACGGCGCGGACGGTGATCTGCGGGAGGATGTTTGTTAGATTCCAGTCCGGCACGACCGGGCCGGGCCGGTTAAGACCGCCTTTCCTCATTACTCCCACCAGTGAGGGAGTTCCCGCCGTGCGGTCGTTTTCAATGAAGCAGTAGGGCGGAAAATTCGGCAGATCCACTCCGAAATAACTGTCAAAGCCCCGCGCGGTCGGGCCGCCGGGAATCGGCCGGGAAAAATCCACATTCCCCAACCCTGTCAGGCTGGAGGGCGGCCCACCGTCCTTGGTGGGCCAATGCCAGCCCAGATGCCATTTGCCAATGCAGGCGGTGGCATAGCCGTGTCCCCGCAACAGTTCGGGCACCGTCAGTCGCCCCTCCTCGATCAGAGTGTCGCCCCAAGGCGGCAAGACGCCGGTGTTGACGCGGGAGCGGAAGGCGTAGCGCCCCGTGAGAATTCCATAGCGTGAGGGGGTGCAAACCGCGTCCGGCGCATGGGCATCCGTGAACCGCAGTCCTTCGCCGGCCAGCCGATCCAGATTTGGGGTCGGGATTTTGGATTGCGGATTGTAAACGTGCACGTCGCCATAGCCCAGGTCGTCGGCCAGGATGTAGACGATGTTGGGCTTGGGATTGGCGGCAAAGGAGGAAAGGTTCAAAAAAAACGTCAGCAAAAGAAATGTCAGATGAATGCTTCGCATGTTTAATTGATTATGACGCAGAGGCGAGCGCTTGGACAATGCTTAGTTGCCCAAAGCCCGGTGAGGACTGTGAAGCCGGTGCCATCGGTTATCTCATCAAGTCCAGCCCGCCGGGTCAGTTCCTCGAAGCCGTCCGCGATGTGAGTCGCGGTGGGGCGCCCATGTCCAGTCCGATTACGCAGAAAGTGGTTCAATATTTTCATTCGCAGCCCCCCACTCCCAGCAAGGCCGCATACTTGTCTCCGCGCGAGCGGCAGGTCCCGGAATTGCTTTGCTCGGGTTCTATCTGCAAAGAGATCGGGGATAAGCTGGACATTGGTATCGAAACCGTGCGCACTCATGTCAAAGGCATCTGCAGCAAGATCTGCGGGTGAAGCTGTTTGGAGGCCGTCGCCAAATACCAGAATAAATTCTGACAGCATGCGCACGGCGCGTTTTTGAATCAATGACCTCAAGCGCAGTTTAATTACGCTACAAGGTCGGCGGGCATTGTTGTTGTTTTGTTTGTTTTTCGTGGGCCGGTTTTCTGCTTTTGGTTTTCTTCCCGGCGCCGGCGGCGCTGGGCAAG
>CAIQOK010000179.1 GCA_903873415.1 uncultured Verrucomicrobiota bacterium
GTCCTCCATGAGGAGGTGGCCCGTTTCGGTGGATCCGTAAAGGTTGAAGGCGGGCACCCCGAAGGCGCGCTGCAAGATGCGCCGGTGGACTAAGCTTTCAAATTCATAGCTGCACAACACAAACTTCAGGGAGGGAAAGCGGATGCCGTTCCGTTCGCAATACAGGGCAAACCAGGCGCCATGCACCATTCGCCTGTCTCCTGAGCCATTCGGGCCAGTTCATCCTCTGTGAGCAGAAAGGGGATGCGGGCCTGATTGACGGCGAGGCTGGATCCGTCGATGCGGGCGGAGCGGGGGGCCCAGCGGGAATGGCAGGCGGTGCCGTTGCAGACGGGGGTGGTGAGCGCGGCGCGGCGCGGGGTCAGACCGGGGGCGAAACTCAGAGCCAGGCGGGGGTTGAGTTGGATTGCCCGCAACTCCTGCATCTCCCACCACCCGCGTCCCAGCAGGACGGGGAGTCGTTCGCCCGAGGTGCCCGAAGTATGTTCCAGTTCCACCTCCTTCGAATCCAGCAGGGTTTGGAGGATCCGCTCTGTTCCCAGAAAATTTCCCGGAAATCCTTCGCGCAACTCGCGCTTGGTGATGAAGGGGAGTTGTGTGAACGCCGCGGCCGAAGGGGGCTGCGCGGGGTTTTCCAGACGAGAGCGGTAAAGCGGCAGTTGGAGCAGGCGCGGCAGCAACTCTGTCAGCCGGTCCTGCCATGTCGTCTCGTGAGTTTTCTGCGGCGCGTCAAACATGTGTTTTATTCTAGGTCGGGCCCGGGCGTGAACATCCAGGAGCCCGGGGTGCTAACGGTCGATCCATACCATTGTCCCGCCAGAGAGTTGATCGAAAAGCCGGATCAGATCCGCGTCGGTGAGGTGGATGCATCCGTGGGAGGCCGGCTGGCCGATGGATGACTGATCCGCTGTGCCGTGGATGTAGATGTAGCGGTCGTGAGTGTCGACGTTGCCGCCCTGGTTGAATCCCGGTTCGAGCCCGGCCAGCCAGAGGATGCGCGTGGTGATTTTGGCGTCGGCAAATTCGGGCTGCGAGATATGTCCGATGATTTCGCGCGCTTTGAAAACGGTTCCCGGCGGTTGTCCCGCGCCGATTTTTTCAGCAATACAGTGCAAGCCTAGAGGCGTGCAATTCGATCCTGATGTCTGCCCGATGCCGAAACGCGAGGTGGAGCAGGGGAAGAGCGCGAGGAGGCGACCGTCTTGGAAGATCGATGCGGTCTGGCGTGAGATGGTCACCGTGAAGAGCGTTGGGGTGGGCTGGAGGTTTAAGCGAGCGCAGGCCGCCAGGCAGGCTTCAGGGGCTTGATGGGAGGGATTCATGGGATGAAGGCCGGCACAGCCGCCCGCTCCGGGAAGCGCGCTCACAAAGGCGTGACGATGTGGCGTTTCATGAGGTCAGGCTTTGATCAGTTTTTTGACGAGCACTTTGGAGTTGCGTCCGCTCTGCTCATATTTCTCGCGCCTGGTTGGGGGGAGATCCTCGGGCTTGCCTTCGGCAAAGCCGCCTTTGGACTGAAAATAAGTGAAGGTCTGCGTGGAGAGGGTGAGCAGTTCGTTGAGGCCTAGCTCGCGGGCCTTGTTTTCCACGAATTGGATGAGTTTGCGGCCGATGCCTTGGTTTTCGTGGGAGGGGTTGACATAGAGGCAGGCCAGCTCGCCTTTTTTCTGTTCCGGATAGAGGTGGAGAGCCACACAGGCAACGGGGTTCTTATCGATCTCAAAAATGAAATAGTCGCCCAGGCTTTTCTCTATCATCTGGCGGGTTCGCTTGACCAGTTCCTCGGATTCGACCGCTTTTTTGGTGAGCATCTGGATGGCTCGGATGTCTTTCTTTTTTGCGGCCCGGATTTGCTGGTATTCATTTGCGTAAACCAGTGTGCCGATGCCCTCGTTTGAAAACACCTCCGCCAGCAGCCCCTCGTCCACCCGGCCGCTGATGACGTGGACCCGCTGGACTCCGGCCTGGCAGGCGGAGACGGCGTGTTGTGCCTTGGAAAGGGTTTCGGGTGAGAATGCGGCGGCGTTTTGCATCAGCAATTTCTGCAGCTCCGCCACGAGCATCTGGCGGATGAGTTGGTTGTTGTGCCGCAAACCGTCCTGGGCGGTGATATAAATGAGCTTGGTGGCCTTGAGCGCCGTGGCAATGGCCACCGCCACCCCGTCGGAATTCACACGGTACGTCTTGCCATCCCCGTCAAACCCCAGCGGTGGCACAATGGGAATGATGCCCTGGTTGAGCAGGGTCTGAAGCAATTCGGTGTCGACCCGCTCCACTTTGCCGGTGAACAGGTGATCGACCCCCTGAATGATGCCCAGAGGATGTGCAATGACCGCGTTGGTGCAGGCGGCGCGCAGATCGTTGGCGGAGAGTCCTTCGAGGATCTCGTGGGTGAGCCGGTTGGCGGCGTCCAGCGAGACCTGCAGGGTGGGCGCGTCGGTAATGCCGGTGCCGTCCAGATTGGATGGTACGATGTTTTGTTTTTCGGCCAGGGCCTTGATCTGGGCCGCGGCACCATGCACCAGAACCACCCGAATGTTAAGCGAACGGAGCACCGCCACGTCCAGCAGCAGCGTTGGAAAGTTTTCATCGGTGACGATGATGCCGTCGACGGCGAGAATGAAGGTTTTCTCCCGGAATTGCGGAATGTATTGCAGGATGCCGCGCAGGTCTGTGAGTTTCACGTGTGCTTAAATTGCCTTTTCGCTTCATGATAAATAAAGGGTTTCACTCTGGATTCAAACAATAAAATGAAGGAGCCGGGCGAAGCGGGTCTGTTTTCCTCTTCTGCCACTGCGAAGTTCCAGTTGTGACCGGGGGCGGGTTGGGTTTAAAGCGGCAAGTCAAGAGTTTAAGCCCGGAGTGGCGGATTCGCATCCACAGCGCTGGAGCTAGCGGTCGGGCCGGGAAAGTTTTCCATTCGTAAAGAGCCCGCCCTGCAGCGCTTTGGGCCTGCGGTTATGGCTCCGACCCGGAATAGGCGGGGATGATTTCATCCGGTTTTATGCGGTTTTAGCAAAGTGTCGCGGCAGGGTGGAATCAAGGAGTTTTGCCTGAACATGATCCCTGGTGCGCAGTTTGACCCCATCGTGTTGCAGCGGGGGCGATGTCTGCTCATGGCAGGCGGCAATGTGCAGGGTCCCGGATGGGTCAGTCGAGAGCGTCGCGCATGGCGGCGAACATGCTCTTACCGGACTCGACTTTGACCGGTTCTTTTGCCTTTTCACTGGCGTGCTCCACCAGATCGGCCGGCAGTTCATTGAGGAATTGCGACGGATGACAAGGGATCAACTGACCGTATTTTTTCCGGCCGGAACAATGGCTAATGTTCAAGGTGAGCATGGCCCGGGTGATGCCAACATAAAAGAGCCGCCGCTCCTCATCCAATGTCCCCTCTGTTTTCGAGCGGGAGTGGGGCAGCAGGCCGTCCTCCAGGCCGATGATGTGGACGTGGGGATATTCCAGCCCTTTGCAACTGTGCATGGTGATCAGGGTGACGGCATCGCCGCCGCTCTCCTTTTCATTCTCCCGGTCGCTGTCCAGTGTCACATCCTCCAGAAATTTTTCCAGCCGTGCGTAGGGCGGATTGGGTTGAATCTCCGCCGGTTCCATGGTGGCGAGGAGGTCCTTGAGGTTGCGGACGCGGTTTTCGCCGGCTTCGGCGGTTTTCTCAATGCGCCGCAACTCGGCGAAATACCCGGTTTCGTCCAGGAATCTGTTTGCCCAGGTTTGGAGGGTGAAGGGGCCGGTGCTCCGGGCGGGAGCGGATGAAGAGGCCGGTTGAGCGTCAATTCCTCCGCTAAAGGGCAGGGACGCTTCCTCGTCGCCTTCGCGGTCGCAGGAGGGCAAGTGTGCCGGGGCTGGCTGGCCGCCCAGTTCGGCCCGCATCCGTTCGACAAAGTCGACAAAGCTCTCAATGCTTTCCCGGGTCCGGGTCTGGAAGGTGGTGGTAACGAGCGGGTTTTTCATGGCGGAGAAAACCGATCCCTGCCGCTCGTGACTGGCCTTGAGGAGTCGTTCCATGGTGACGTCGCTCAGCCCGCGGGCCGGGGTGTTGGCGATGCGCAGCAGGTTCACATCATCATGCGGGTTGATGAAGGTTTTGAGGTAGGCCAGGAAATCGCGCACCTCGCGCCGGTCGAAAAAACTCTGGCCGCCGATGAGGTGATAGCGCACGCCGGCTTGGCGCAAGGCCGTCTCAATCGGGCGGGACTGGATATTGGTGCGGAAGAGTATGGCTTGGCTGCTCCAAGGCATGCGTTTTGCGAGCCGGGCGTATTCGATGTTCTCCACCACTGTGCGCGCCTCATCCTCGTCCGTCTCGAAGGTGTGGAGGGTGATCTTGGCCCCGTCGCCCTTGTCGGACCAGAGTTGTTTGCCACGGCGCTGGGTGTTGTTTTTGATGACCGTGTTGGCGGCTTTGAGGATGGTGTTGGTGGACCGGTAATTTTGCTCCAGCTTGACCACCTTGACCTCGGGAAAATGCTTTTCCATGTCCAGCAGGTTGGCAATCTCCGCCCCGCGCCAGCCGTAGATGCTCTGGTCGTCATCCCCCACCACGCACAGATTGCGGTGTTCGCGGGTCAGTGAGTGAACGAGCTGGAACTGGGCGTTATTGGTGTCCTGATACTCGTCGACCATGACGTATCGGTATTTGGCGCGGCAGGCTTCCAACGCCTCAGGATGCTCGTTGAAGAGGCGCAGCGTCAGCAGGATCAGGTCGTCGAAGTCGACGGCGTTGCAGGCGTGCAGGGCTGATTCATAGCGTTTGCGGACATGCTCGGCCAGGGCTCGGATGGATGGGTCGTCGAATGCGGCGGCATGGGTGCCGCCGTTTTTGAATTTGCTGAGCATGGCCAGAACGGCGGCGGGATCGGTTTTTTCGCCTTTGGCGGAGATGCCGGAGAGGATTTTTTTGACCGCCCCGAGCTGGTCGGAGGTGTCGTAGATCACGAAATTGCGTTTGTATCCGAGTTTCTCGATGTGTTCGCGGAGAATGCGTACGCACAGCGAGTGGAATGTGCAAAGGGTGGGGCGGTGCTCGGCGGCGGGGCCGTCGGATTTTTTATGTTTTGGCAGGAGTTTTGTGACGCGCTCGTGCATCTCGCGGGCGGCTTTGTTGGTGAAAGTGACGCCCAGAATGTGGTGCGGAGCGATGCCGCGCTGCACCATGTGGGCAATGCGGAAGGTTAGGACCCGGGTTTTGCCCGTGCCAGCGCCGGCCAGGATGAGCACCGGGCCGCGGATGGTCTCCGCAGCTTGGCGTTGCTGCGGATTGAGTGAGTCCAGATTAAACATGCGGCGCGGATTCTAGTTTGCGGGGTTGAAATGAAAAACCTTTTTGATCCGCCCCGCGGCTTTATTTGGGGGCGGCCGGGTATCGCGGTGGAATCGGCAGATCACTTGGGAAGGGAATCCAAGTCGATGCGCCGGCCCTGGCGCGCGGACTCATGGGCGGCATCGAGAATTTCAGTGACGATCAGGTTAACGGCCAACGAGGAAAGTCCCGCAGGTTGGATTTGGCGGCGCACGACGGCGGCCAAATATGAAAGCGGATCGCTCCAGGGTGCGGCCGGGCTGGGAGGGGTCTGCTCGATCTCAGGCTGGGTCTTGCCGGTGCGCAGTCGCAGAACTCCGGGTTTGGGGACGCAGATGCTGCCGGTCTGTCCGTAGATTTCGAGGTCTTTCCGGTCAAAGGGCCAGTTCCAGGAAGCCTGAATGATGGTTTGCGCACCCGGATAAGTCAGGATGAGGGTCGCTTCGTCTTCGACCTTGGGATACAGAGCGGGCTTGAGTTGCTGGGTGACGGCAAAGACGGATGTGGGACGTTGTCCGCGCATCAGCCAGGTGGAGAGGTTGGCGCCGTAACAGCCGAAATCATTCAAAGCCCCGCCCCCGTTGAGCAGCGGGTCGGTCAGCCATGAGAGAAAAAAGGATGAACAGCCGATTTCCTTGGGCCCGCAATGCCCGTCATGGACGACGATTTTTCGGATGTCGCCGATGGCATGCTGGTCAAGGGCGATCGCATAGGCGGCCTGATTGCCCGGATACCAGGTGGTTTCATAATTGACGATGACCTGAATGTGTCCGCGGCGGGCGGCATCGGCCATTCGGTGGGCATGGATCATGTTTACGGCCAACGGCTTTTCCATCATGACATCGATACCGTGGGTTGCGCAGCTCTCGACGACCTGAAGGTGGTCATAGGTGCTGGTGAAGGTGGCTACGGTCTGTGCAGGGGTTTGCTTGAGGAGCATTTCCAGGCTGGGGAAAAACAGTCCGGGTGCCAGCTTGAAGCGCCGGGCGTAGCGCTCAATCAAGGCGCTGTTGGTCTCAACGATTCCCACCAGCCGCACGTCCCGCTGATCCTGAAGCCGGGGCAGGAATCCCATGGCGTGGTCGTGTGTCAGGCCCACAATCGCCAGGTTGACCGGGGAGGTGGCCGCTTGAGCGCCGCAGGCAAGGGTGAAGATCAGTAGGAGCAGTCGGGCGATGAAGGCGAGCTGTTTCATAAACTTTTCAGATGGAAGAATACGTATTATTTCACGCGGAAGGGCGGTGGGCGTCAAGCCGCGAACTCGGGGCGGATTTCGGGCTGGTGGGAGATTTGAGCGGCTGGGGAATTCGCCGCTCGACTTTGACGCGTGGAAAGCTAGTTTTCAGCCCATGGAAAAACGGACTTTGACGCTTGGCCATTCTCCGGATCCGGACGACGCCTTCATGTTTTACGGGTTGGCCAAGGGATTAATCCCGGCGGGCGGGTTTTCTTTCGAGCATATCCTGCAGGATATCCAGACCCTCAACGAGCGGGCCACGCGCGGCGAACTGGACGTCAGTGCGGTGAGCATCCACGCCTATGCGTATGTGAGCGACAAGTATGCGCTGCTCCCGAGCGGTGCCAGCATGGGCGACGGTTATGGACCGATGCTGGTGTCGAGGCGTCGTTTTTCCAAGGAGGAGATGGCGGACAAAACCATTGCGGTTCCCGGGACCATGACCAGTGCGTTTCTTGCGCTGCAGCTCTGGCTTGGGAAACGGGCCGGAGAGTTCAATCATATCGTGGTGCCGTTTGACCGGATTTTTGAAACCGTCCGGTCCGGGGCGGCGGATGTGGGGTTGATCATTCACGAGGGGCAGTTGACCTATCAAAACGAGGGTCTCGTGGTGTGTGAGGATTTGGGCTTGTGGTGGGGGCGTGAGAACGAGGGTTTGCCCCTGCCTTTGGGGGGGAATGTGATCCATAAGCGCTTCGACGCGGCCACCCGGAAAGAGATTTCTGATATCCTGACTTCCAGCATCCAGTTCAGTCTGGATCATCGCCCGGCGGCGGTGGAACATGCGCTGCAATATGCCCGCGATATGGGACGGGATCTGGCGGACAAGTTTGTGGGCATGTATGTGAACCACTGGACGCTGGATTACGGGGCGAAGGGGCGGGAATCCATACGGCGCTTTCTGGGGCGGGCCTTTGAGCAGGGATTGATTCCGCACCGGCAGGAGTTGGAGTTTGTAAAGTGAGTTCGGCGGGGCCAGACTGAGAGGCGTGCCCACCCGCAGAGAGTTGGTTCCTTGCGGACGGATCCAACGGCGGTCGCGGGGTTTTCGGGGACAATTTTTTGCCTTTATGTTTCGTCATACAAAAGCGGTGCTGGTTTGCCTGGCGTCGGTGTTTGCCTTGGTTTGCCTGTCCTGGGTGGTTCGGCAGGTGACTCCTTGGTTTACGAAACATCAGCTAAAAAGCCGGATCGCAAAAATTGAACCTTGGGGGCCATCCACAGCCTACAGCCAAGAGGGTTGGAAGCAGTTGGTCCGCTCCGCCCGGGTGTTGCAGGAGTGTAAGCCGGCGCTGACGGCGCGGGTGCTTGAGGAATATTTGCAGGACTTTTCGAGCCAGCCCGCTCAGTTGAACGTGGCGCAGGGGAGGGCTTTTCTCCTTCTCCGGGTGGTCTTTGACCTGCCTGACCGCGCCCAAGGCGGTCCGCTGATTTCGGCGGCGGGTTGGAAACGGGGTCAGAGCGAACTGAACCCTGATGGCAGCTTCAATCAGGCTTGGCCAATTCTCTGGAATCAGGGACATCCGCAGTTGGTATCGGGCTGTGAAGGGGTGGCCGGGTCGGATTATTCCGCCGCGAAGGAGTTCGCGATGTTTCGATACCGGTTCAAGCTGCGGGATCTCTCATCACAGAATTTCTAGTTCAACGACCCCACGAGCAACGGGGCGGATTTTCTGGCGGTGATGAAACTGGAAGGCAACCTTTCTTTCCGTCTGAAGGTTTCTGGACTCCTTTGACAGCCGGTGTAAGGAGGCCCTGAGAAATGAACCGCGGACCCGGCGCACCGCGCGAAAAGAAAAAGCGCAATCAGGTTCGTCTAGCCAAGCCCCTGGTCAGTTGCCTGAGGCTCCTTTGATTCGGTCCTGCAGCTGGCGCAAATCTGCCAGATCGCCGTCTGTGCTGGCGTGGGTGCCTACGGAGCGACCGCCTTTGGCCTCACGCCATTTCCAAGTTTCAGTATGACCATCGGCGAAGGTCAGGTTGCAACCCCGGGCATTGTGCCGGTCCGCCGGAATATCCAGCCAGTAATCCCGCCAAAAGGAGTCGGCGGGCAGAACACCAAAGGTTGAGTCCCAGATCGCATCCGCATCGGTATCGATGAATACGAACAAGGCCGTTGCGACGCGGATGTCGCCTGCTTTGCGGAAGTGATCGTCCGAGCTGCAATTGATGCTGTTGCTCATGTTGTAGCTGCGGTTGCGGGGCAGATCCGGGCGGCCGTCCACTGTGGATCGGTCGGCGGGGCAATGGTAGATGCCGGGATGCTGGTTGTAACGGAAGAGCATGGAGTTGGTCTCGGTGATGGTTTCTGTATCCAAACGGGCCAGGGAGCGGCACCAAGTCATCTGATCTTCACCGAGGGTCGTGGTGCCTGGGGTGCCGAGGTTGGCCAGGTAGACGAAATTGTTGGGCGGAAGCACGTCGTTGTTATCGTGGGCATACATGTGCCAGCAGAACTGGAGTTGTTTCAAGTTGCTTAGGCAGGAGATGGTCACGGCGCTTCCTTTGCCGCGGGAGAGGGCCGGCAGCAACAATGCCGCCAGCAAGGCGATAATGGCGATGACCACCAGAAGTTCAATGAGGGTGAACGCGCGGGCCAAGGCGGAATCCCGGTCGGTAAGGCCTGCTTCCCTCCATTGAGAATGCCGCGATGTTTTCACAGGCTTAAATTCAAGTTATGGAAACAAAGTAGGGGGTTTTGAGCCGTCTGCAAACGTGCAATTGGATCACCTCACTTTCCCCGCGCCATCCCGCCGCCAACCTTTCTTGAATTCCCCCCGCATCTTCAGTGTTGCCAGCCCCCGCCCAGGGCCTTGATTAAAGCGACCTGGGCCAGCTGTGCGCGGCCTCGCAGTTGGGCGACGGTGCGGCTGCGGGCCAAGGCGACACTCTGAGCCGTGGCTACTTCGAGGTAGGTGACAAGGCCGGCATGGTAACGGTTGTTTGCGATTTCGAGGGTGTGTTGAGCGGCTTGAAGGGCCGCATTTTGCGCCTCAAGCTGGGCGGACAAGAAGTGTTGCGCAGCCAGTGAATCCTCCACTTCCTGAAACGCGTCCAGAACAGACTGCCGGTAATTGGCCACGGCACCCTCGTAGGCGGCGCGGGCACCGGCAAGCTGGGCCCGGTTGCGGCCCCCGGTAAAGAGGGGCAATTCCAACGAGGGTCCAATGGACCAGAGATGGCTGGGCCAATCGAACCAAGTGCTGGCGCTGACGGACTGGTATCCGGCTATGCCGTTGAGGAAAATTCTAGGATAAAACGCGCTTTTAGCCTCGCCGATCTGCGCGTTTGCCGCGCTCATCCGGCGCTCCGCTGCGGCAATGTCCGGACGGCGTTCCAGTAATTCGCTCGGCAGACTTGGCGGCAGGGGGATCGCGGTGGCGAGCGGGGAGGGTGGGTGGACGATGACGAACCCAGTGGCGGGTTGACCGCACAAAGTGGCCAAGGCATGCAGCAGGTTGGCACGCTCCAGATTCAAGGAAGGCAATTCCGCCTCGGCGCTGCGCAGTTGAGTCTCCGCCTGTGACACATCCAGATCGGAAACAATCCCGCCCTTGCGCCGGTTTTCGGTCAGGTCCAGTGAGCGGCGGTAGGCTTGGATGGTATCGGTCACGAGAGCATGTTCCTCATCAAGGGCCCGCAGATGGAAATAATCAGCCGCGACTTCGGCTTGGAGGGAAAGTTTTCCAGATTCAAGATCGTCGGCGGCAGCGGTAAAACGCGCCCTCGCCCCTTCCGTTTCGCGGCGGACGCGGCCCCACAGGTCCAATTCCCAGCCTAATTCCAAAGGGGCAACCAGGCTGGTGTAGGTGTAAGCCGCGGCGGCGGGCGCGCCTTTGACAGGAGCATTTTGGCTGGTGCTCTGGCGGACCGCACCGGGTTGGGCTGAAATCTGCGGGAAAAACCCGGCGCGGACGCCCTGGATCCGGGCTCGGACTAGTTCGAGTTGGGCGGCGGTGGAGGCCAGGCTTTGATTATTCGTCGATGCCAGGGTTTCCAATCGATCCAGTTCGGGGTCGGCGAAAACCTTCCACCAAGAGCCTCGCGGTTGGTTGGCGGCCGGGTGGGCTGGGACCCACTCCACCGTGCTGTCGCCAAAGGCCGCCGGCAGTGGGCGGGTGGCCAGAGGCGCAGGCCGCCGGTAATCCGGTCCCACCAAACAACCTGCTGCCAGCAAGGCGGGGAGTGCCACGAAGAAAGGCTTCATTTGTCGGTAGCGCTTTTGGCGGGTTCCAGCACGAGAACGGACAGGCCGGAGGCGAGCGAATCCGGCGGGTTGAGAATGATCCGGTCGGTGGCGGAGACGCCCTCGACGATTTCGAGAGTCTGGCCGAAATCGCGTCCCAGTTTAACGCTGCGGACTTCCACCTTGCCGGCGGCGTTGACGACACCCACCCGGATGCCCTCGGAGCGGAAGAGCAGGGCGTTGGCAGGCAGAGTGAGTTGAGGGGGCGGGACCGAGTCGGAGAAACGGACTTGAGCGTAGCTGCCGGCCAGAATTTCGCCGCGTGAGTTGTCCACTTCCAGTTGGGTGAGCAGGGTGCGTGAACCCGGATCCATTGCGCCGGCGCTGCGGGTGACTTTGGCGGGAACTTTTTTCCCCGGCGTTTCATTCAGGATTAGTTCGGCTTTTTGTCCCGGTTGAATGGCGGCAGCCAAAGCCTGAGGAACCCGGACGTAAACCCGGAGCGGGTTGGTTTGGGCAAGCCGGAACAGTTCCGTTCCGCTGCCGGCGGCGATGAGTTTGCCCACATCGGTCTGGCGCAAGATGATGGTGCCGTCAAAGGGCGCGGTGACATTTGCAAAGCTCTTGAGTTCCTCCAGCCGGTGGAGGTTGGCCCGGGTGCCGTCCAGGTTGGCTTTTTTGAGTTCCAGATCGGCTTGTTTTTCTGCCGCTTCCTGTTCGCTCACACTGGCGGTTTTCAGCAAGTCGGCCCAGCGGGCGGCGGTGGTTTGGGCCAGAGCCAGCGCGGCTTGGGATTGGGCCACTTCAGCCCGGGCCTGCTCGCATTGCTGGTTGAGTTCCGGGGTGTCGATCTCGGCGAGCAGCTGTCCGGTTTTCACAGAGTCGCCTATGTCCACCAGCCAGCGTTTCAGGTAACCGCTCGCACGGGCATAAATGGGAGCCTCGACATTGGCCTGCACCTCGGCCTGCAGCGGGATGCCCCCATCGCCCGGGCCCGGGAGCGGGGAGGTAACCACCACGGACATGAGCCCCAGTTCCTTGCTTGCCTGGACGAGTTCCTTGCGGGCGCGCCAGCGGGGAAGAAACCCGCCGGCTAGCCCGGCCACCAGAAGAATGATCAAGACCACTCCCAGTCGTCTCACGGGAGGGGCAGGCAGGGATTCCAGCGGGTTGTTGCCATTGGAACCTGGACCGGTTGCTGGAGAGGCGGGGGGGACGGGTTTCATATCAGATGGGAGTCATGGAAATGGGCATCGGGCCCAAGCCGGAGGCGTTTTCGACGTTGGATCGGTGCAGAAAGCTAAAGACCACCGGGACAAAGAAGAGTGTGGCAAGAGTGGCGGCGAAGAGTCCGCCGATGACGGCCCGGCCCAGCGGGGCGTTCTGTTCGCCTCCCTCCCCAAGTCCCAAGCTCATTGGTAACATGCCAATGAGCATTGCCGCGGCGGTCATCATCACGGGCCGCAGGCGGTGGGTTCCGGCGTTGAGTGCTGCGGCGACCGGGTCCAGTCCCCAGCGCAGTTTGTCGCGGGCAAAGCTCACCACCAAAACGGAGTTTGCGGTGGCGACTCCCAGGCTCATAATCGCCCCCATCAATGCCGGAACACTGAGCGTGGTTTGCGAAATAAACAGGGCCCAAACCACTCCCGTCAGCGCTCCAGGTAGGGCGGTAATTATGATGAAGGGATCCAGCCAGCTTTGAAAGTTGATGACCAGCAGCAGGTAGATGAGCGCGATTGCCACCAGCAGGCCTAGGCCCAAGCCCACATAACTGGTGTGCATAGTCTCGGCCTGTCCGCGCAACACGAGCGAGCTGCCCCGCGGCAGGTTTGTTGAGGCTTGGGCGATCAGCGGTTGAATATCGTGCAGAACCCCGCCCAGATCGCGGCCCGAAACGCCGCCGAAAATATCGATGACCGGCGCCACGTTATAGTGGCTGAACACCGGGGGGACGGTTGTCCGGGTGACTGTGGCCAGATTGGCCAAGATCTGGGAGCTGCCCAGGGGCCCGCCACCGATGGGCGCGGAATTGAGCGCATCCAGCGAATCCATGGCATAGTCGGGCACCCGGGTGTTGATGAGGTATTGCACGCCAAAGCGGGGATCTATCCAATAGGAGGGCTGCACCTGTCCGCTGCCACTCAGGCTCAGGAGCATCGAGTTGGCCACATTCTGCTCCGTCAGCCCCAACTCCGCGGCTTTGGCCCGGTCCACTGTGACATTGAACTTCGGCAGGTCGGCCGGCTGGTGCAGTCGCACGTCCACCGCGCCGACAACGTGGCGGATGTCTTCCGCGAGCCGGGTGGCGATCTTGCGGTTGCCGGTCAGGTCGCGGCCGACGAGCTGGATGTCAAAGGGGGCGGGCAGTCCGAAACTCAAGGTCTGGCTGACGATGTCGGCCGGCAGGAAATAAAATAGGTTTCCCGGCAGTTCCCGGTTCAAGACCCGGCGCAGCCCGGTCACGTAGCTTTCCGTGGGGGCGTGACCCGGATTGAGCGCCACCAGAATATCCGCGTCCCCGGGCCCTATCACTCCGCTCGTGTTGTAGGTGAGGTTCATACTGGAATTTGGAATTCCAATGTTATCCATAATCCCGTGGATTTCGGACTTCGGGATCTCCCGGCGGATCAGGGCGTCGATTTTCGAGGTGAGCTGGAGGGTTTCCTCAATCCGGGTGCCGGTTGGGGCCCGCACGTGCAGGAGGATCTGGCCGGCGTCCACCCTCGGGAAAAAGTCCTCACCCAACTGGGTGACCAGCAGCCAGGATCCGGCGCAGAAAGCCAGAAACAGGATGCTGAAGGCCGTGCGGTGTTGAAGGCAGACGGTCAGCAGTCCCTGATAGGAGCACCGCAGCCGTTCAAACCCGTCCTCGAAAGAGGATTGAAAGCGGACAAACGGTTTGAAGAACCGGTTCGGTCGGTGCTGGTTGGCATGCTCGGCGTGCAGCAGCCACATCACCAGCGTCGGCACCAGGGTTCTGGAAATGAAGTAGCTGGCCAGCATTGCGAAGACGACCGCCTTGGCCAGCGGCACAAAGAGGTAGTGTGCCGTGCCGCTCAGGAAAAACATTGGAACAAACACAATGCAAATGCACAGGGTGGAGACAAAGGCGGGCAGGGCGATTTCCTGGGCCCCGTCCAGGATGGCGGCGGTGAGCTTTTTTCCCATCGCCAGATTGCGATGGATGTTTTCGATCTCCACCGTGGCATCATCGACCAGAATGCCCACGGCCAGGGCCAGGCCGCCCAAGGTCATCAGGTTGATGGTTTCCCCCAGCGCGCTGAGGGTGACGACCGAGCAGAGCACGGAAAGGGGGATGGAAATGGCGATGATCAGGGTGCTGCGCCAGGAGCCCAGGAAGAGCAGGATCATGAGCGCCGTGAGGGCGGCGGCTATGATCCCCTCCTTGAGAACGTCGCCGACCGCCCCGCGCACGAAGAGGGATTGGTCGGCGAATTCTTTGACCTTTAAATCGGGGGTGACGGTGTTCATGATCCGAGGCATGGCTTCCTTGGCCCGAGCCACCACATCCAGCGTGGAGGCGATGCCGCTCTTCATGACTGTGAGCAAGGCCCCCTGCACGCCGTCCTGGCGGACGGCGTTTTGTTGAGGATTATAGCCGTCATGGACCTGTGCCACATCGCGGATGCGGATGGTGGCTCCGTTGACGACCTTTACGGGCAAATTGTTCAAGTCGTCGATGGGTCCGACGCTGCTGTTGACGCCGATGTCGTATTCCGTGGAGCCGATTTTGGCGGTGCCGCCGGGGAGGACCAGGTTTTGGGCGTTGACGGCGCTGACGACGTCCTGGGGGGTGAGGTGCTTGGCCTTGAGCGCGGCCAGGTTGAGGTCCACCGAGACGACGCGCATTTTTCCACCATAGGGCCAGGGGACCACCGCGCCGCGCACGGTGGCCAATCCGATGCGCACTTGGTTGGCGGCGACGTCGAACATTTGCTGTTCGGACATTTTCGAGCTGCTGAAACTGTATTGGAGGATGGGAACGGTGGAGGCGCTGTACTGGATGATGAGAGGCGGCTGTTGCCCGGCCGGCATCTGGCGCAGAACGGTCTGGGAGATCGCGGTGATCTGAGAGATGGCGGAGGAAACCACGGCGCCGGGCTGCAAAAAAATCTTGATCACCCCAATGCCGTTGTAAGAGGTCGACTCCATGTGCTCAATATCGCTGACCGTGATGCTCATGGCTCGTTCATGGGCATAGACCAGGCGCTGCTCCACCTCCTGGGCGTCGAGTCCGGGATACTGCCAGATGACGCTGACGATGGGGATGTTGATGGAGGGGAAGATGTCGATGGGCGTTCGCAGTAAAACAAACGGGGTCACCAGCAGGAGAAGCAGGGCAACCACGACAAAGGTATAGGGCCGGCGCAGAGCCAGTTGGACAATCCACATAATTTAGGTCAAGCCAATCGATCCGAGCGCGGAGTCTGCACGGGGCCGCCGCTCTTGCCCAATAAAAGTTTGTTTGCCAATTGAGAACAATAAGATATCAAATCAATTTGATTATGGAACTGAGGCGACTGCGTTATTTTGTGACCGTGGCAGAGGAGTTGAACTTCCGCCGGGCGGCGGAACGGTTGCACGTGGCCCAGCCGGGGTTGAGTGCGCGGATTAAATCACTGGAGGAGGAACTCGGGGTCAAGCTCCTTGAGCGCACGACTCGCTCGGTGTTGCTGACCGCCGCAGGCCGGGTTTTTCTGCAGGAAGCGCGCAGTCTTTTGGACGCCGCGGTCAAAGCGGGACATTTGGCCCGCAAAGCGCATCACGGCATGGTGGGAACCTTGCGCGTGGGGGTGATTGCCCCCGCGGCCAGTCCTCGTCTGGCTGGGGTGTTGCGGCATTTTCACCAGAGCTTTCCCGGCGTGCAGCTCGCCCTCTTGGAACTGACCAGTGTGGAGCAGTTGCGACGCCTGCGCGCCGGCGAACTGGACGTCGGCCTGCTGCGTCCGCCGGTCGGTTTTCCCGAGCTGGCCTGGCGGTTTGTGGAGCAATCCCCCCAAATTCTAGCCGCCCCGGCCGGGCACCGTCTTGCCACCAAGCGCCTTTTGGCGTGGATGGATTTCGACGGCGAGGGTTTGGTCATGATCCAGCCCGGCGAGCAGCATGGGTATTATGATTCTTTTCTGGCGGCCTGCGCCGGTGCGGGGGCCAAAGTTCATCCGGCGCAATACGCCCACGACATCCAGATTAAAATGTGGCTGATCTCGGCGGGGTTTGGCGTGGCCCCCACCACTGCGACGCTTTCGGAGGTGAAACGGCCCGGGCTGGTTTTCCGTCCCCTGCCGCCGGGTCTGCCGCCAGTCCAGACCATTCTCGTATGGCGTCGGCAGGAGAATTCCCCGGTGGTGGAAAATTTCCTCAAGAGTTTCGCCCTGCTTCACCCCCTGCCTGACGATTCCGCAGTCTTGCCGCCCTTGGGCTGATTCGAGATGGAAAACTGAGGTTCACAAGCTGAAGTGGAGCCGGTTCGGGCGAATTGATGTGGATGTTTTTTCTTCGCGACTTTAGTTTGGAACCCAACGACTTCTCCCCCACTACAGGGAATGAAGGCATCCGCCGCAGATGAGTGGGGCTTTTTCAGGGGGCGGGAGCGCGTGTGGCATTTGGGCGTTGCACTCCCTCAAAGCACGCTGGTAGTTTACTTTTGTCATGGAAACAGAAAGCCCAAGCGGCCGAGTCTCGGATTTTATCAGGAATTAAAGTCTTATTGGCATGGCCACCTTCAAAAGAATCCCCACTGACGGCGGAGAGGCTCTCGCTCAAAACCCATTCGCATCCCTCTCCAGCGATGGACTCCCAGCCGCCCCCTCTGCGTCGCTGCCGGCGGAGGGCGGGGCTGTCTCCACCAAGGCGGTGAAAAAGAGCCGGGGCCGGGTGGATATCATCAGGGAAAAAGCGGGGCGTGGCGGGCGAACCGTCACAGTGGTGAGGGGGTTTATAGGCATCGGCCTTCCGGAGAAGGAGAATCTGGCCAAGGCCATGCAGCGAGCCTGCGGGACGGGAGGGACGGTGAAAGATGGGCAGATTGAGATTCAGGGGGACAAGCGTGAAGAGGTGGCCCGCATTTTAAAGGAGGCCAACTTTCGACCGGTCTTCGCGGGGGGCTGAAGGCGCGCCGGCTGGAGTCATCAGAGCTTCGCCGCCTCACGATCTAGGTTACCCAGAACAATGAAGAACTTCTTTAGTTTGATCTCAATGTTTTTCTTCAACTCGAACGGGTCGAGTTTCGCGTGCCGATCGCGCAACTCCCTCTTCTTGGCTTCGGGAATGTCCGCACTCTCCACCAGCCGCTCATACGGTGTCTTGGGTGTCGCCTCATACACCCGCTTGGCCCGCCCCTCCTTCTTCTCCCGCTTCAAGAGTTTGAACGTCGGCTTGAAGTGATTGGTGAACTGACTCCATTCCACGGCATACAACCCGTTCATCATCCCCACCAGCTCGGGGTGCTCGAAGCGGTCATGTCCGAACACCTGCCGCACATGCGTCCAGTTCTTCTGCTCGCAATGCGCGTTGTCGTTCTTGCGGTAGGCCCGGCTCCGGGTCCACGGCATCTTCACCTCCCGTTTGGTCAGATGTCTGTGCAACGCCCAGTTGAGGAACTCCGTCCCGTTGTCGGTGTGGAAGTCCTTCATCGTGTAAGGCACCACTTTTTCCAACGCCTTCAACTCCCCCAGCACCGCGTCGGCGCTCTTGTTCCACACGGCCCGGTTCTCCGTCCATCCGCTGTATAGCTCGGTGAACGTGAGGGAATTGACGTAATCCCCCTCGGTCGAGTCATCGCAATGGGCCACCGTGTCGGCCTCGACCGAACCCGGTCTGCCCGTGTCCGGCGGACCGCCACGCGTGGGCACCTCGCGACGCAGGATCGTCCCGGGTCGCGTCGCGCAGAGCCCCTTCCTGGGATGCTTTACGCGGGAGGTGCTCAGCAGGCGATCGATCTGCGCGGGGCTGATCTTGAGAAGTTTTTTCTTAAAAGCCTCCCCCAAGGGCGCGGAGCGCCGCTCGTAATGCTCCAACCATGCGGGCAGTGCGGCCTTGAGCAGTTTGCTGCACAACTGATCGCTCGCCAGCCAGACGGCTTTAAGCACCGGCAAAACGACCGCCGGATCATAGGTGATTTTGGGCCCGCTGCGTTTGGGCGGTGTTGTGCGCAGGGGCTGGTTCAGGAGCCGCAGGGCCGCTTTGCGATGATACCCGCACGTCGCGCAGAACTCAGAGAGGATGCGTGACTTGTGCGGCCGTCCGGCCCTCTGATAGCGGCCGTGGATGCGAGCCAGACACTCGCGTTTGGAGGATAAACTCATGGTCGTGGTTCCGGTAACCATGATTATGAGTCAACGTATCGGCGGACTCCTCGTCCACCGCCCA
>CAIQOK010000180.1 GCA_903873415.1 uncultured Verrucomicrobiota bacterium
CAACTTCCACACCGGCCTGGCTCGGTCGGGATTCCCATTCCCGGCACGGAGGTGTGGCTGGAGGATGAGGCCGGAGGGAGGGTGGGGCGGGGGGAGGTGGGCGAGTTGGTGGTGCGCGGGCGGCATGTGATGCGGGGTTATTGGGAGGCACCCGACGCAACGGCCCGGCGCTATCGCCCCGGGCCGCTGCCCGGGGAACGGGTCTGCCACACGGACGATCTGTTCCGGCAGGACACGGAAGGTTTTTTTTATTTCGTGGGCCGCAAGGATGACATCATCAAGTGTCGTGGTGAAAAGGTGGCGCCCAAGGAGGTGGAGAACGTGCTGTATGAGCTGGTTGGCGTGGCGGCCGCGGCGGTTCTGGGCGTGCCTGACCCGGTCCACGGCCAGTCCATCAAGGCCATTTTGGTCCGTGCAGCGGGCAGCGGACTGACTGAGGGGCAGGTGTTGCGGCATTGCCGCTCGCGTCTGGAAGACTTCATGGTTCCCCGGCACGTGGAGTTTCGCGACTCATTACCCGTCAACGCGTCCGGAAAAATCTCGAAAAAGGAGCTCAAATAATGTGCGGCATCGTCGGCATCGTGGCGTCTGAATCCGCCCCGCCTCCGGAAGAATCGGGCCTGCGTCAGATGCTGGGCATGATCCGCCATCGCGGCCCGGACCAATTCGGGGTGTATTTGGACGAGCGTGCCGGCTTGGGCAGCGCGCGCCTGAGTATTGTGGATCTGGCCGGAGGTCAGCAGCCCATTGGCAGCCAGGACGGCCGGTATTGGATCGTGTTCAACGGGGAGATTTTCAACCATGCCGCGCTGCGCTCGGATCTGGAAGCACGCGGTCACCGCTTCCGCACCCGCACGGACACAGAGGTGGTGGTGCATGCCTACGAGGAGTTCGGCCCGGCGTGTCTGGAGAAATTCAACGGCCAGTTTGCCATCGCCATCTGGGACCGGAAAGGCCAGGAACTCTTTTTGGCCCGCGATCGGCTGGGAGTACGGCCTTTGTTTCACACCCGGGTCGGCGGCTCAATGCTCTTCGGCTCGGAGATTAAAAGCATTCTGGCCGATCGCCGGGTCAGTGCCCGGCTGGATCCCGTGGCGCTGGCCCAAGTGTTCACCTACTGGAGCCCGTTGTCGCCCCGGACGGCCTTCCTCGGGATTCAGGAGGTGCCTCCCGGCCATTATCTCCTGGCGCACAGGGGGGAAATCCGGCTGCATAGATATTGGAATCCAACCTTCCCCGGCCCGAAGGACGCTGCCGACCACCGTTCGGTGGAGGATTGCGTGGAGGAGTTCCGGTTCCTGCTGACCGATGCGGTTCGGATTCGGTTGAGGGCGGACGTGCCGGTGGGGGCGTATCTGAGCGGGGGGCTGGATTCAGCGGCGATTGCCGCGGTGGTCAAGCGGCTGGGGGTGAGCGGGCTGGATACTTTCTCGATTGCGTTCAACGATCCGCAGTTTGACGAGAGTTGTTTTCAGCAACAGATGGCCCGGTTTCTGGGCACGCAACACCAGGTCGTTCAGACGGCGCATGGCGACATCGGCCGGGTTTTTCCGGAAGTGATCTGGCATGCGGAGCTGCCGCTGATGCGCACATCGCCTGCGCCAATGTATTTGCTGGCAAAGGCGGTTCGGGCCCGCAATTACAAGGTGGTCCTGACCGGGGAGGGGGCTGATGAGTTTCTGGGCGGCTACGATATTTTCAAGGAGGCGGGGATCCGGAGGTTTTGGGCGCGCCGGTCCGATTCCAAATGGCGTTGGCGACTGCTCTCAAAAATCTATCCGGACATTGCAGGGATCAACGGCGCGGGCGAGTCGTATTTGCAGGCGTTTTTCGGCGCCGGGCTGGAGGATGTGCGGAATCCCTATTTCTCCCATGGCTTGCGCTGGCGCAACAACGGCCGGACCCATCGCTTTTTCTCCGCTGCCGTTCAAGAGGCTGCGGCTTTGGTCGGGGCCGACGGGCCAGGGATGCCCGTTTTGCCGGCGGCGTTCATGAACTGGCATCCGCTGGCCCGGGCGCAGTATCTGGAAATCGACGTGTTTCTTTCCCAATATCTTCTCTGCTCCCAAGGGGACCGGCCGGCCATGGCTCATTCCATTGAGGGCCGGTTTCCGTTTCTGGACGAGCGCCTGGTCGCCTTCTGCAACCGTCTGCCGCCGCGGCTTAAACTCAATGGACTGAATGAGAAGTTTCTGCTGCGGCGGGCTGTGCGCCAATGGCTTCCCCCGGAGATTGGCCAGCGCGGCAAACGCCCTTATCGGGCTCCGATCCACCGTAGTTTCTTTCCGCCCGAAGCGCTGGGCTATGTGGATGAAATGCTCGGGGCCGACGCGCTGCGGGCTGCGGGCCTCTTCAACCCCGAGGCGGTCGGTAAACTGACGGCCAAGGTCCGGCAGGGAGGAGCCTTGGGGGAAACCGATGACATGGCCTTGGCGGGCATTCTTTCCACCCAGTTGCTCCATCAACTCTTCATCAAGGATTTTCAACGCGCCAAGCCCCTTGCGGACGAGGATGATGTGAAGGTCGTAACTCATCGGCGGCAACCGGACTCCAAAGAACCTGGTATTTTCCACCCCAATGCCTTTTCACAAAAATGATTATGCACAAACCCATCCTGTTGACTGATCCCGCATCCGAGGCTGAGCGCCTGGTTGCCGCACTCCGCACCACCGTTTCCAAGACCCTGCGCAAACGCGGTGCCGTCGTGGGCATCAGCGGCGGGGTGGATTCGGCCGTGGCGTTAAGCCTGTGTGTCCGTGCCTTTGGCACCCAACACGTGCTGGCGCTGATGCTGCCGGAAAAGGACTCTAGTCCGGAGAGCGAGCGTCTGGCCCGGGAACTGGCAGTGGGGCTTGGCATCCAACCTTATAGGGAGGACATCACGGCGGCTTTGGAAGGGTTTGGCTGTTACAGGCGCCGCGACGAGGCGGTCCGGCGTATCTTCCCCGAGTATCAAGCATCCCAAGGGTATAAGATGAAAATTGTTCTGCCCGCCAATCTTCTGGCTGAGGCGAGCCTGAACGTCTTTGCATTGACCATTGTCGGGCCCGACGGGAGGGAGCAGAGCAAGTCGCTGCCCGTGGGGGCGTTTCTTCAGATTGTGGCGGCGTCGAATTTCAAGCAGCGCACGCGGATGGTGTTCCTTTACCAGTATGCCGAGGTGAATAATTACGCGGTCATTGGCACGGCAAACAAGAACGAGCATGCCCAGGGTTTCTTTGTCAAACACGGGGATTCCGCGGTGGACATCCGGCTGTTGGGCCATCTGTTCAAGTCCCAAATCTACCAGTTGGCTGTTTATCTGGGTGTTCCGGAGGAAATCCGGCAGCGGCCGCCGACCTCGGACACTTATAGTGCAGCCTGCACGCAGGAGGAGTTTTTTTTCCGGGTGCCCTTCGAGGTTCATGACCGTTTGCTCAGTCTGGCGGAAAACGGCGGGCCCACGGCCGCGGCGGCGGACGAACTGGGGATCTCGTTGGCGGCGCTGGGACGGGCAGTGGAAGATATTCATTCCAAGCGCCGCGCCACCGAATACCTGCGCTTGCAACCGGTCTATTTCGGCAATGGGGATTAGTCCGCAGCCGCGGGGGCCACTTTTAAGTCCAAGGCCCCAGAGTGCCGGGACGCGGTTCAAATCCAAAGTGATGTTTCCTATCCGGTTGCGCAGAGAGACGTCCGGCGCCTCTCAATTGCATGACAGCAAAGTTTCCCTCCCAGGCGACGCGCCGTTGGGCGGGATTTCAAATGCATCAATCCGGTTGCGGGAGGCGTGATTGCGCAATGGCAATCCGCCCGGTCGGCGTGGAGTTCCGCGCCGGTAGTTTTGCCCGCGGTCACATCCGGCAGAAAACCAAATCCGGGAAACCGTGGGTGAAATTCATATGAACGATAATGATCCGCAAGAACGTTTGTTCGAGGAACTGGTGGCCAAGTTTCAATCGCGCTGGCTGCCGCTGCCGGACAAACCAGAGGAAACGGCGGTCAGTTCGGTGCGCGCCCTGTGGCTGCTTGCCGTCGGCAATCCCCAGTCCGTCAAGCGCGCGCGGGACTTTCCGCTGCCGTTGCTGCGCAACGGGGAGGAGGAGAGTTTGCGCCGCTTGATTGAGCGGCGCCTTAGTGGAGTGCCGCTGGCGCATTTGACCGGACGCCAGCATTTTCTGGGCATCGAACTGGAATCCGGCCCGGATGCACTGGTTCCTCGCGAGGAAACCGAAATTCTCGCCAAGGCCGCTTTGGCATTGGTCCGGGAATTTGTGCGGCAGAACGGCGAGGCGCGGGTGCTGGATCTGTGCGCCGGCTCGGGCAACGTCGCAACCACTCTGGCGCATTACGAACCGCACTGCCAGATCTGGGTGGCCGACCTGTCCCCAGCCGCGCTGGATCTGGCCCGCCGCAACGCCCTGCGCCACCAACTCGGGTCCCGGTTGCGCTTTTTGTCCGGCGACTTGTTCGGCCCGTTTGCCGGGGAGGAGTTCCGCCAGCACTTCGATTTTATCGTCTGCAATCCGCCTTATATGTCCACCGCGAAGGTGGGGAAATTGCCGGCGGAGACCGGGCGCCACGAGC
>CAIQOK010000181.1 GCA_903873415.1 uncultured Verrucomicrobiota bacterium
CTGAGCATGACCAACTGGCCCTGAGTGATTATATCCGATGCCGCACCCGATCCGGCCACGCCCAAGGTGAGAGTGTTGGTCACGCGCACATTGTCCCAGAGATCGGCCACAACGATGGAGAGCAGATTGGTGCCGATGGCATAGGCGGAAGGGGTGCCTATAATCTGAAGGCTGTCGGTTGGATTGACGCTCAGCCATGCAGGCAGAGTGGAGCTGTCAATTGTGAGAAACTCGGGCTGTCGTGAAGCCTGGATATTGAGGGAGAATGGGAGGTTGAAAACCGCCCGGGCATTGGTGAACGCGACAAAGATATTATTCGTAAAAGTGCCGACCTGCAATGGAGGCAGGCCCGCATTGGGTCCTCGGGCGACCCAATAATAATTCTTACGATCTTTATAGGTAAAGCTGGCGTACGAAGCATACTGAACCTTCTGAGCGTCGCTCAGGCTGCTCCAGTTAGGGGGGATATCGGTGGTATCAGCCGGTGGTTCGCTATTATAATTTGTGCCGTAAGCAACCGGCAGGGGCAGTAGCGGCAAGGGCATGGGGGCCTGAAGCAACTGACCGGCCGGTTTGGGATAATCGAAAACCCAGCTCTTGGCGGGATTCTCCCGCAAAACCTGATAGGCCGACATGTTCAACGCGCCGTCAGAATCGGTGTACTCCACGAGGACATAGCACTGAGAAGTGAATTTATAGTCCGTTGTAGTAAGGCCGTTGGTCACATTCAAATCGTCCCGGAGGGCATAGGCCGTTCCGGCCGAAATGAGGGCGTGTTCCTCGTTGGGGTTGTAGCCGGGCTGGGTGGGATCGGTCTGCTTATAAATATGGCCCGCGAGTTCGAAGAGAGAGATGGCGCCGTTGCCGGCGCTGCCCTTATTACTGGCCATGACGATGGTTTTAGGGGAGCTGGGATAGGTCAGAGAATAATAGGCCAGAGCGGATGGCCAGTAAGTCTGACCGAATCCCATAGATCCGTTCATGGCATTGGGGCGGAACCAGAGGACCTCCAATTGACTCTTACCCGCAGGGAGGGCATTGACGGGGATGATACGGCTGGCGGCCGCCGCGGCCGGAAACCCGGCCACGAAAGGATCGAGATAAGCGTTTGGATTGAAGAAGTTGCCGGTATTAGTCATGACATAGCCGACGAGAATGTTGGTGGGCTCTCCGGAGGGCTGGGTGATACGGGTGCCGACGAAGGCCGTGTTCGTGGAGACAGCGGGACCGGCCAGAGCGGAGGCGAAGGCGAACGAGTTTGTGCCTGCGGCGTAGCCTGAGAGATTAGTCACTACCGTGCCGGCAAAGGGCGAGGATCCGGAGGGGGAAAGGGATGCCAGCAACGCCGTGTCCAGCCAGGAATAGACGCGTTCAAAGGCGACATTGTTACCTGAGGTGTAAAGCAATAACGCGCGGTGCGCCGGATAGTTCGTGGTCAGAAAGCTGTAGTAAGCCGGACCGTTTATAACGTGGCCCCGGGGACCGTCCAGCGCATCCTGATACTGCAGGGTCGGGGCATTGTTCAAAGGCAACTGTATGGCGGTCTGCTGGGCCTGGGCATCGGTCGGCACCAGCGGGCGGACATAGTGGCTATAGCGGGCCGGATCGGTCGGCCAGGAAAGCTTGTAACGCAGCAAATCGCGAGGCCAGAGTATTCCTGCGACGCCACTCTCAAGCCAGTGAATCTGGCAATCATTCAAGGTCTTAGTCTCCGCAGCAGCGAAGAGTTCAGCCTGCGGTTTGCCGGAGTTTATGTAGACAAAAGGCTGGGCGCTTATAGAAGCCATTCCGCTGATAACTTGCTGCGGCGTCAGAACCGAGACATCGATGGGATTAAGCGGCACCAACTGGTCGCCCAATTGCTGGTTCACATCCGCCGCACTGGGGGATTTCATCACGTCCACAATCTCGAAGCCCAGTTGCTGGCGGGTGACTTTATCCGGATTAAGGTCGCCCAAGATCTCTATGAAAACCCGCCCTTCGGCGTTGTAAGCATGCAGGAAACCCAAGCTCTGATCATACCAAAGGGTGCGGGTCTCCTGATAGGTCTGGTTGGTGTTGGAGAGAGCCACGTTGGGGTCGGCGAATTCGACGCCCACATTCTGTGGAAAGGCGGAACTATAGGCGATGGTAATGGCACCCACCTTGGAGGAAGGAACAGGGACCAAGACCCCCAAGGCCGCGAATTGTTTCTCGGTCCAATACATCTTGCGCACAGGCTTGGCGGTGCCGCCATTACAATTATAAAACTGCTGATAGGTCTTGAAATAAAGCCCGTTTATCACCAGATAATTGGTCGTCCCAACCGGCGGGGCTGTGGTATAAGCGCTCGTCATCCAAGTCACGCTCACCTGCCCGGGTTGCACGGCATAGGTCTGTTGTGAATTCGGACTGTAATAGACGCCGTAGCTCGTGCACGGCGCAGCCTGCCAGTAGGACGATGGAGCGCTCGTCAACGCCACCCCTGCCTCATCGGTCACAGGCAAAGGAATCACATCCCCATACCGGTAACTTAGGGAGCGAAAAAAGAAGTCGCCGCCCACCAGGCCCCGGCTCATGACGACCATGTTCGTTCCGCTACCGCCGATGGGCATGCGTTTCATGTCCATGGCCACCTGACCGCTGAAAGCGTTGGTGCCCAGATTGAGATAGTTGATGTTGCTGACCAATTGCCAGGTCCCGTAGGGCAGGGAGGGAACACCGGCATATCCCTGAAACCCTATCCACTGACTGGAAGTCGGCGGTGTGGTGGCCCAGACCGTGGCCGAGGCCAAGGATGAGTTGGTTGTGGACTGACGCCCGTCCGATCCAGAGGGAGTGCCGACCGTGGAAGAGATGGGGACACCGCGCTGGGAAGAGTAATTATACCAGTTGGTGGCGGACACGCCGATCTGCGTGGGCAGATTTCCCACGACCTGTGCTTGGGCGCCGGGCGGGGCTAAGGCCACCAAGGCCCCGACCAGCAAGGATGCCGCACCCAACAGAGGCCGACAGACTCGATTCATGCGATTAAACATAACGTTCACACTTCACCAACCGTTTCTGAACAATGGCCCTAGGCCAACTGATAATGGAATACACCCAAACAACCTCTTTACTCTTACCGCCAAGCTTTTGCGCCTCTGCTGTCTTTAATTTTCGTTGATAATCAGCGATGCCTGGGTGCTCTTGGGGCGCCCGCCCTGCTCTGCCAAACGGGCCACAATCTTCTTGAGCGCCGCCATCTCAGCCTCCATCTGCTCCAACTTTACCGACTTGCGTTCCAGTTCGGAGAGACGAGCCACCTTCACTTCGAGGGCCTTTATCTTGGCGTCCCTCTCGGCTAGCTGGGCGTCGGTGCGAATCTTGAGCTCTTGAATCGATTTACACGCCACGGTGGCAAATTCGGTGTAGGCCACAGTGAACCGTTCCTCCTTACAGTTGGGTTCAATACCGGTCTTTACCATCAACGGAAAGATGGGCTGCAACTCTTGCGCAATTACTCCGAACTTTAGGGTGTTTGTAGATGCGTCCTCATTCCAGTGATACCGAACAAAATTCACCCTCATAAGGCTATCCAACATGGGTTCCGCAGAAGCAATATCCTTTTTCAAGCGGCGGTCAGAATAAAAGTCCCAGTTCGAATCACCGTCATAAGAGGCCGTTCGCCAAGCACCGGCACCCATGTTTGAACCGTTATACAGATTTAGACATATTGCACCGCTGTAATTTACAAACTGAGCATAACTAGGCGATGAACGACAGGTGCTAACGCTTTGCAATCCGCAATTCAGTTCGGTTTGAATCCACCCATTGACATCCAAGGCCTGAGCGGGAGAAAGGGTTCCAATTCCGAGACGACCACTCGAGTCGAGATACATCTTGGTAGAGCTGCCGCCCTCATTTTGCCAATAAGTGCCTCCATTGTTCCTGAATGCAATCTGAGAGGCGCCGTCCCAGTAAAAACCTTTTGAAACCCCATAGCCAATCAATGCGCCCCCAAAGTTACCAGTCCCGGCCACATCCAGCTTATAGGCAGGAGCGGTAGTTCCGATGCCGATATTCCCGCTGGCAGCCAAAATCATGGCTGCAACATGGGCGGGGGTACGAAACTGCAATCCGCTACCGCAACTATCCAAATAATCCCAAGTATCAGAATTTCTCAAATACCAAGGTTGGTAGTTACCAGCAGTGTCTTTTAATTGGTTCCAGACAGAGTTGTTTCCGTATAAGCCAGCACCCACCACACTGCCTGCCGCAGTCAAAGACCCATTTATATTTAGCCCGCCACTCTGGACCGACATCCAAGTACTCGCACCATTGGCACTTTGAAAATAAGTGCTTCCAACGCTTCGCAATGCAATATTTCCATCATAATAGAACCCCGTGGCAACCCCGTTACCGATCAGGGCGCCGTTGAAACTCGAATTTTGGGAGGCTGTCACACCACCGTTGACCGTGAGATTACCGTTCAAGGTGGTGGTGCCGTTGATGGTCATATTGGCATTGGCTGTGAGATTGCCACCAGTGCTGGAAAGGATATTGCTCCCGCTGGCGTTGGCCAGGTTGTTGGCGAAAGTGGCCAAAAAGGAAAACGGGTTGGTCACCAGCCGCAACCGGGGTGTCATAGTCACATCGGCTCCGCCGGCGCCAATGCCGCGGATGGTTACCTCAAGATAGCGATCAGAAGCGGTGCTGTTGGTGGCAAAGACGCCCAGCAGGCTATGTGCGTAGGGAGCGAAGGTTGTACCGTCACCCAGAAGCAGACTGACATTGCCGCGATCAACCGTGGCGGTCTGGGCTTCGGCCCAGAGCGTGTTGCCCCCGCTGCTGGCATCATAGAGTTTCAGGAGGAGGTTGAAATTCCGCGTGCCGTTGGTGGCCAAAGGCGTCCCGGTATTGTCGGTAAGAAACCCCTGATATGCCACGCGCTCGGGCGGGTTGCCGCTGGGTTGGGCCCACGCCGATGGAATGGATGCCAGCGCGGTCAGGCCCAGCAACAGCAGGACTTTGAGGGGCGTCTTGGCCCGGGAGAGGAGGTTGGATGTGATCATAGGTTTAAAGTGTCGGATGCGTGATCTGGATTCAGGGTTTGCGTCGCAAGTCAGGTTCTCGGGTGTCAGGGAGCCACGGTCAAGTTGGCGTTGTCGGTCATACGGTTCAACTGGAACGTGCCGGCAGACTGGAACGA
>CAIQOK010000182.1 GCA_903873415.1 uncultured Verrucomicrobiota bacterium
GTTGTGGTTGCTCCTGATTCCCGTTCTGGTCACTGAAGTTGCCATGCTCATAAAATAAATGATGCAAAATATTTCGAAACACTGCACGGAGAATAAGAGACAAGGAGTGCATGTTGGCCGAAACGCCCCGAACAATAATTAAAACCGCGAAGCCGAAATCACAGATCAGATTCTCAGTTGAGGTGACTGGTTCGGTTTTCATGCTCATAGAGTAGCTGGAATTGTATGACATTCGTTGACAGGGGTATAGAAAAATCCTAGGCGAAGCACCCGGCGCGCGTGAAGGCGCTCAATTAGCCAAAGGCCCTGCTTGGCAGACAACCGAGATGTTTCTGTCTTCCGATGTTAAGGCGATGCTTGTAACGCTCTTCAAGCTATTGAGAAGGGACGGTGGTCTGGCGCAGACGGAAGAACCGTGCGGTGTCGGGACTGCCGTAAACGCCATTCGTCGCGTCTGACCAGTTCAACAGGTTCGTGCTGGATTCCAGCGTGACAAATACTTGGTTAGTACCGGGGGCAAGCATCAGGGTTTTGTTCACGTCAGGGATTCAAGAAACGAGAGAAGGAATTGGGGTGGGGACGGTCTGAAAACGCCTTGGGGGCTCCGGCACGGTCATGGGCGGGGTCGGCACCCCCCGTGTGGCATGGCGGGGACGGGTCTCGGGGAATAAGAGATTCCTTGGGGGGCAATCTCCAGCCCCCAACCTGCTCTGCCCGAAGAAACGACGCCAAGAGTGTTTGCGCAATCTTGCACAATCTTGCACAGATTTGCACAAGACTTTTGGAACACGAACAGGGCAGGTCAAACACAGGTCTTGCACAAGGTTTTGTGCCGAGCAATTCCCGCCATTGCCATTAATATATTGCTATTACAGTGCTTTGCATGTATAGTAACGGGCAATGAGTGGCAACGAATATACATTAGAGCACGCGGCTGTTAACAGTATAGTTTTAGGTTCAAGTCCTACCTCTGGAGCCATTTTAAAAACCCTCGTTTTCCTAACTATTTTCAAAGGCGGGTAGGCAGTTTGAAGGCGAGTGCCAGCAAAAACACCAGAGTCCGATCACTCCTTCAAAATTAGCACCTGCACCTACCCACACTGCCCCTTAACGGAAACCCCCGAGATTCCACATGCTGTTTGCATGATACAAAACATGAAACAAGCATTCCAAATGTTCGTAAAAACGAAAAACAACGCACACAACCAAAACAATACTACCGGTGGGCTGGAGAGCCTCGGAACGAAGGACAAATCCCAAGCCATTCAACTTCTTAAGGCCAGAAATCCAATGCACAGAATCGAGAAACGAATGGGCAGGGAGTTTTGTAATCCACCGGCAATCCGTCCATACCGCTGGCTCCTGTTGTTTGCAACGATTCTGATGGCGACCTGCGCTCAGGCGCTTGGCAACAACCCTTCGAAGATAGATGCACCCCAACTGGTCCCCCTGCCCCGCTCTTTGCACCAAAGGTCAGGGCGAGTCGTGCTGGGCAACCGGATCGTTCCCGAAAGCCCCGAACTTCTGCCCTTGGGGGCGGTGATTGCCGGCGAAGTGGAGCAACTGACCGGCCGTCGGCTCACGGTGGAGCGACGGTGGGCTCGCACCGGAGATATCGTGTTGCGGATCGATCCATCGCTCAAAGGCGAGTCCTACCGGATCGAGGTGAGCCGCACGGCCCGGGTGATCGGTGGCAATTACGCCGCCGTGGCGGAAGGCACCGCCAGCCTTCTCCAAGCCCTGACGCTGGATGGGGGAAATCCCGGATGGCCACGGCTCAAAATCGACGACGCTCCGGGCAGTGGTTACCGCGGGTTGATGGTTGATGCGGCGCGATCCTGGCACAGTCCGGCGATGCTGAAGCAGTTGGTGGAACTGTGCCGCTGGTATAAGGTCCGCCACCTGCAGATTCACTTCACCGATGATGGTGCGCATACTTTTCCATCGGCCGCTTATCCACAACTCAATGCCAATCGGCGGCATTACACCACCGGTGAACTCCGGCAGCTGGAATCGTTCGCAGTGGAGCGGGGCGTGGTTATTTTGCCGGAGCTTGATGTTCCCGGACACGCCTCGGTGCTGGTGCAACAAATGCCTGAAATTTTCGCCAACCACCCGCAATCTGGCAACGTCATCTGCCCGGGCCGCGAGGAAACCTATCAGGCGTTGAACCGGTTGATCGGCGAGATGACCGATATCTTCCACACGACGCCCTATTTCCATGTCGGCGCGGACGAGGTTAATCTCGAACCTTGGAAAAGCTGCACCAATTGCCAAGCCTACATGGCGGCGCACCAACTTGAAAACGTGGAGGAACTCTACCGCCATTTCATCGTTAGAATGGATCAACTGGTCCGTGATTACGGCAAAAAAACAATTGTTTGGGAGGGCTTTCACAAGGAAGGCCGGACACAGATTCCACGCGACGTCACGGTCATGGTTTTTGAGAGCAGCTATAACATCGCCCCGGATGTCCTCGAGCTGGGCTATCCGGTCATCAATGCCTCCTGGCAGCCTCTGTATGTTGTTAACGACCGCAACTGGTCTCCTGAACAGATCTACGGCTGGAACAAATACCGCTGGGAAAGTTGCTGGCCCAACTCCAAGGCCTATCAGCACCCGATTACCGTGGCGCCCACTGCCCTGATGCTCGGTGCCCAGATGTGCACCTGGGAGCAATCCGAGCAGCGGGAACTTCCCAGCCTGCGCGAACGTCTGCCGGCCATGAGCGAGCGGCTTTGGAATCCGGAAACGCCGCATGGCTACCCGGATTTTGCGGCGCGGCTGAAGTGGACCGATGCGGGGCTTAAAAAACTCTTGCAGGAGCCGCTTCCAAGCACCCCGCCGCGAGACTCGAAAAATCACCCCACAGCCGCGGATGCCCCGACGCTCGACGAATGCTGTCCGAAACAGAGCGTTCCGGCGGGAGAATAATTTCTGCGAGACTGGATCTATCAAGGGTTCTTGATCCTTGACGGACAAATAAAGCCCCTCCCTGCCGCTTTAAGTAAATCCGGGCGCTTCTCTGGCGTAGGGTGCCCAAAACGCCCCTCTTTATCGTTCCTCAACTCCAGAACTCCCGGCCTCGGATGCTGCGCTCCCAGACCTTTGCCAGATGGGGTGGATGCCTGAGCACCGCGTGTTTCGGAAGCGCGTGGGAACCGGAAAACTTTCCCGTCCCTGTGACGGTATTTGGCATACCCCACCTGCCAGAATCGAAAAATAAAAAGTGGAAGAAATATTAACAGGGCGAATCCCCGAACGCCAGAACCCGCACATCGCCTGTGAAAATCGCCATCGCCCGCCTGCATGCACCTGTTGACAGCGCCTCCGAAGCGATGAATCGCATCTGCAAGGTCTACGAACAGGCCGTCAGCGCCGGAGCAAATCTGGTGATTCTCCCGGAAATCACCTTGCCGGGCACATCCGGCTCTCTTTTACAGCCAGGCGATATTATGTCCTTGGCGCAGCGGATCGGGCCGGTGCCCCTGCTGGTGGGTGGCAAAACGGATTCACAATCCCTCCACCGTTTTGGGTCGGCTGTTTTCTCCCTTGCGAGCGGCAGGATTACCTCCACAGGCGTGGACAATCATCCGCTGCTGCGGGTCAAACCAACGCTTCATGCCGTATCGCCCCAGATCCACTCAAACCACTGGAACGGGCCGGAAGATTTCACCGAAGGCTATCGGCTTGCCAATCTCATTGAATATGGCGTGCCTCTGGTGATCCCCTTCTTTCGCCAACCCTGTCGGGAAACCGGCATCACGGAACAATTCCCTGCCCCCGAGCGGCTCTCTCTTTACTGGCATCGCCTGCAACGCTGCTCCGACCCTGTCAGCGACAGCGGCTGCCTGTGGCCGGAGGTGTTTGCCGTGCAAACCGATGCATGCCGAAGAAAAGCCGACTGGGGCTTGGTGGACCTGGCCCGGCTCTGGCCGGAGATTTTCGATCCGCGAAGTCCCCAGGCCGATTCAACCCTGGTTATGGGTTGCGCGACATGCCTGCCGCTGCGCGTGGGCAACGCTGAACTCTCGGTGGAAATCCCTCGCACCTGGCTGCAATTCCGCACCGGACTGATGTATCGCCATCAGCTAACAGAAAACCAAGGCATGCTCCTGACCTGCCCGAATCCAAAAAGGGTCGCCATTGATACGAAAAACATCCGGATCCCTCTTTCCTGCGCATTCCTTGATTCAGCCGGTATCATCGAGGAAATCCAAGACTTGCTCCCCTTCGCGCTGGATGTCGCCCGCTCCCGTTCTAATCGCATCCGCTTTGTGCTCAAAGTCAATCGAGGATGGTTCCCCCGGCACGGCGTGGGGATTGGAGCCTTGGCATTCCCACTCCGGCACTGGTGGTGACGGGAGTGATTACAACGGAGCTGCGGATAGACCTGATGCCGGTCTATGATTGAAGAGTGGCCAAACAACCTTTCCGACAGGCCACTGGAAAGAAAAGCGCGCCGGAGCAGGTGTTGTTTTCAACATTACGCCCCCACCTCCACAAGTGATCTTTGGTTATTTACGTGGCGTTTCCTCATCACTCGCATTGTCCCTGAGGATGATGTTGCCGGGACTGCGATTCGTGAACCGAAGCCTGCCCTTGATCAGGTTGTCCGAGATCACAGCTTTGCGCACCGACGGGCCGATTTCCACCTGCGGCTTGTTTTCCTGAAACTCGCAACCGCGCACCAGCAGATTGCCCGCTTCGACCTGCAGGGCCGCGCGCCCCTCCTGATCGTGGTCCCACTCCACAAACGTGCAATCGCTGAATCCCACGGTGCCATTGCCCTCAATCCTGGCAATCTGATGGCAAGGTCCCCAGAAAGACGAATTCACAAACCGTATGCTTCCGGTGTTGTTCGTCCCCACCCGCACCATCGTCGGATCCGGTCCATGAAAAGAGACAAACTCGCCGTTGGAAATGAGCAGGCCGATTTTAGAACACTGCTCCACTTCCAACGCGGTGAAACAGTCATCGGCGCCGATGCCGAGAAAGTTGCCGTTGCAGTTGCCGTTGCGGGTTTTGATGAATTTGTAGCCGATCCCGTAGCCGAAGCAGAAGGTGTTGTGGACGTATTGCCAGTCGCTCCGGCCGAAAATAAACGCCTCGCCGTGCTGCTGCTGCCAGGCGAAAAGCTTGGGCTGCAGGCTCCACCAAGGATTGAAATGGACGTTCTCAATCCGACCGACGTCATAAATTTCATCCACAAAAACCCCCCGGCGCAGCGGCTGCCCCTGCACATCGCGGATGAGGTGGCGCTCGTTTTGCGAGGCATCGATGCCGTTGTAGGGATTGAGCAGCTCCACGGCGAGCACGGCCGGGTTCTTCCCGCGCATCGCAATCGCATAGGGATACGGTTTGGGCTCCGCGGCCGGATTCTGGTCGGGATAATAAATGACAACGCCTTTGAGGGTCGTGTTGTTGTTCAGGGTGATGAAGGGCGGAGCGTCCTCTCTGCCCGCGCCCTCAGTGACAAGAAAGGTCGTCCCATCCTCCGTCGGCTTGGGGAGACCGGCATCGCGAAGTCCATTGTGAGCAGGCACAGATTCCCACAGACCCTTCAAGGTGACTCCGCCGGGGACGCTGAGATGCCCGGCGAAAAAATAGCATCCCCGCGGTGCATAGACGGTTGCCCCGCCGGCCTTGGCGGCGGCATCCAATGCCTTTTGAAAAGCGGCGGTGTCATCCGTCTTGGCATCGCCCTTCGCCCCGAAATCCGCCACGAAAAAGGTATCGGGAACCAAGGCGGGCATGGCCCCGGCGAGAATGGCTCGAAGGAAGAAAGCAATCGCGCATGATTTCCAACAGTTTGCCGATCGTGATCTCGCCATAACTCTAATGCTAAGGAGTTGGATGGCATGGGTCAACCGCAGCTGCACCCTCCAATGGCCCGGGGAACCCTCATTCTTTCCGGCTTCTGTGAATGGTCGGAAGCCAGCGGGCCAATGTGCATCCGAGCCGCCTGAGATCAATTCCTGACTCCACATCGGAAACCTCCGCCGCCGTTCGTTTCAAGGGTGTTGGCCGGGCTGACATAGGCCCGTGGGTCCTCGGTTTCCAACTTGAAGATATGGATGCGGAAAGCGGATGTGGAATTTGTTGGGCCGAAGGGAGCGGTTAAAGAAAAGGCCCGCCAGAGTGTTCCAGCGGGCCTGAAAACTGAAGGAAGCGTTACGGATTGGCCGCGGCGTAATTCCGGGCGACAACCGCCCAATTGACCACGTTCCAAAAGGCCTTGAGATAGTCGGCACGTTTGTTTTGGTATTTCAGATAATAGGCATGCTCCCAGACGTCAACGCCTAGTATGGGAATGCCCTCACAACCAGCCACGGCCTTGCCCATAAGCGGATTGTCCTGGTTGGGGGTGGAAACAATTTCCAGCTTGCCGTTATTGACGATCAGCCAGGCCCAACCGCTTCCGAACCGGCCCAAGCCGGCGGCTTCCAGTTTCGCTTTGAATTCGTCGAAACTGCCAAAAGTGGTCTGGATGTCGTCGGCCAGTTTTCCGGAGGGAGCCCCCGCGGCACCGGGAGCAAGAATGTTCCAGAAAAAGGTGTGGTTCCAGTGGCCGCCGCCGTTGTTGCGAATCGGGCCGCGGATGGCGTCGGGCACCACGCTCAGGTCCTTGATTATTTGCTCGAGCGTTTTGGCTTCCAAGGCAATGTTGCCGGCGATGGCTTTGTTGAGGTTGTCCACATAGGCCTTATGATGGCGGCCGTGGTGAATCTCCATTGTCAGGGAGTCGATATGCGGTTCCAAGGCGTTGTTTGCATACGCAAGCGGGGCAAGTTCATGTGCCATAATTATATTTTTCTTTGTCGGTTAAAATTGAGTGACCCAACCGCAGGTTGCGCCAGCGGCGTCAGGAAATCAAGCGCGCAGCATGAGGAGCCGCCGTTATCAAAAGCCCGCCCGCCCTTCCTCCACCTGAAGACTGCGGCGAATCCGGACCGTTGTAAAACAAGCCGGGTTCTCGCCACTAAACATCCGGGCGGACATAGGGGTTGTTCATTCCGACTGAGAGCCTGTCTGAAAAGTCATGATCGTCCAGCAATCAAGCGAGTCTGCGGAGTTGGATTCGTATCATTGCAATATATACCAA
>CAIQOK010000183.1 GCA_903873415.1 uncultured Verrucomicrobiota bacterium
CCTGATCAGGAAATCTGCGCGCCCTGAGGCGTGGATCCGCCGGTCGGATACTATTAGCCGGTGAAGGAGGCACTTTTCCGACATGGCCTTCCAATCGAGACCGAGGTCGGAGGCCGGAATTCGCATTTTTGGTCGACGATGTTATGGGTCACCTGCACCCCGGTTTTTTGCGCCTTGCTGCTCTTGGCAGCTTTTGAGTGGGCGCGGGCTGTTTTTAGAGACCGTCTTTTTCAAAACAGTGTCTCTGGCGGTCAATGTGCGGCCGCTGCCACCGTGCAGGGCCGTTTACAGGCGCAGCCACTCGGTGTGGAGAACGCCGGCATCGCAGTGCAGAATTGCCGCCGTGCGAGCCAGTCCAAGCCGGGGTTTTCCGGAATAGCCGGGATTGAAGAATAAGATTTTGCCGATGCGCTCATCGAAGGCCCGGTGCGAATGCCCGAAAACGACCACATCCGGACGGTATTTGGCGATCTGTTGCTGGAGTGTTTCTGACGGTGTCCGGGGATTGACGATGTGATGGAGCAGGAATTTCAGGCCTGAAAGCGGAACGATTTCCGTCTCCTTGAGCGCCAGAAAATCGTCGTTGTTGCCCAGCACCGCGGTCACCGGAGCGATTTGCTCCAGCTCAAAGAGAATGATCGCTGTGCCCACGTCGCCGGCATGCAAGATGTGATCCACCCCGGCAAAGAGGTCGGGGATTTTCGGGTCGAGAAAATCGTGGGTGTCGGAGATGACGCCAATTTTCATCGGGCGGTGGCTGGTTATGGAGGTCGGGGATGGAGTCAGGCCTTGATTTCCGCGGGTTCCGGTTCGCCAGTGGATTCCGGTTCAGTGGAGGCGCCGGCCACTTTGTCCTGGGGGGATTCCTGGGAGGTGGTGAGTTTGAGGGCGCCTGCGAACAGGGCGGTGAAGAGCCCGCCGCTGAGCAGGGTGTTGCGAAAAAAGTGCCATGTCTCAGGCCAGCCACCTGTGCCTTTTGTCAAGGCGGTGATCCAGCCGAGCAGGGTTTTGGTGTATTCGGGATTGTGAAAGGGGTTGAAGAGCCAGGATGCCGTGTTGGTGAGCAGGTAGAAGAGGAGTGATCCCAAGATGCCGCCGCCCACCAGGGAGGTGAGGGAGGAGGTGGGTTGGTGGCGTTTGCCCAGCCAGATCAGAGCCGCATAGGACAGATAGTTGAAGGACATTTCCGCCAATTGCGGAAGCTGCCAGAACTCATAGCCGTAGCGCAGCCAGTAAAAGAGGTTCAGGCCAAGATCGGTCAGGATCAGAGTGGTGAGAGGAAACCACCAAGCCATCCGTTTGGGGAAAAAGACTCCGGCGCAAAAGGCCACAGCGTAGGCGGCGCTGAAGTTCGCAAAGCTTAGCGACAGCATTCCCGGGATCCGGGATGCGGCAAAGACCAAAACGAACGCCAGTGGCAGCGCTACTTTCTTCCAGTTCACCGCGCCATCATAGCGGGGCGGGGGGACAAGTTCAAACCGTGAATTAAATCAAAAAACGGGGCGGTCCAAGCCAACATGATTTTTACAACCAGAGTGCATTATGAATGACGTTAAATGGATGAACCTAGAACCCGAAGTTGGAGTTCAGCCGGATCGGGTGGGCGGGGCATACGACGGGATCATCAGTGGTTCGACGGGGGATTTGCCGCAGAAAGTACCTGGGGACAAGGGTTGCTGCGCCCGGGACGGGCGTAGTCTGCAAACCAAAACCGTCGCCTTGGGATTCCAACTGCTGCGCAGTTGTCGCAAACCACGTCCGCTCGTAGCGGCCTTTCAACACCTGCCACCATTCCGCTTTCACCGCCAGCTTGAGCGTGCGTTGCCGTCCACTTATTGACCACCACTTCAATTGCGGACATTTGGGCCAATGGTGTCTGGTGCATTTATTGTCCGATGTCCGGTGCGGCGCAATGCTTGGATTCTCTGAATTGGGGAGACTAGCGGGCGGTGCTTGGGGAAGGTTGGTGGAATGCTTGGTTGGAGCGGTAGAGGGATTGCAACTCCCGGTTTGCCGCGCTGAATTGCCGGTCTCCTGCGGCATCGGCAAGAGCCGCCGCCTTGCCGGCCAGATCCACGGCATCGCCGAAACGACCCGCTTCGGCGCAGGCTGCGGCCAGTGTTCCCAGCGGTCCGGCCTGTTGCTGCTTCGTGATGCGACAGGCCTCTTGCGCCAGAAGAACGGCATCGGGTCCATTGCGAACCGATGGATCCGGGCAGGTGGCCAAGAGCCAGGACAGATTATTGAGCACCTCCACCGAATCCGGTTGGAGGAGCAGGATCTTCCGGTAATGGAGGATAGCGCCGGCATAATCGGCCCGCTCATAAAGCAGGGAAGCCAGTTGTAAGCGGTTGTCTGGTTGCGGGTTCAACCGGACGGATTCCTGCAGTTGTGCAAGGGACTCTTCTGGCAGGCCCTGTTCCAAAAGTCCGGAAGCGTAAGCCTGATGGATGTCCGCGCCGGTCGGCTTGATTTTCAGGGCCGCTTGGAAATGCCGGTTGGCGCCGGGCCAGTCGTGTTTCAGTGACAGGGCGCGAGCAAGATTGCAGTGGGCATCGGCGTTTTGAGTGTTTATTTCAAGGGAAGCGGTGAACTGGTCCATGGCCCGATCCAATTGGCCTTGTTGCGCCAGGAGGCAGCCGAGGTTGTTGCGGGCGGTCCATGCCGCCGGGTTTTTGCCCAGAGTGTCGCGCCAGAGGGATTCCTCGTTGCAGAAGGCGTGGGCCCGCTGCCAGCTCAACATCGAAAGGCCCAATAGAATTACGGCGGCGGCGGCCTTGAATTTTTTAGGCCTCAGATGGGATTGCAATCCTGCGGCAACCAGCGCGACCACTGCGATCATTGGCAGGTATTGAAAGTGGTCTGAGACCCGGGACAGGGTCAGGAAATACATGTTGAAAAAGCCCAATGCGGGGAAAAGGGTGGCGGTGAAACAGCTCAGTGCCAGGAAGGTTGGCAGTCCGCAGCGGCGGGGGAGCCGCAGGCAAAGTCCGAGCGCTCCGCACCAGAGCAATCCAGGCAGCTAGGCCGCAGGGGCCAGAGCGTCGATTTTCCAGAGTGGATAAATCAGGTTTAACCGCAGCGGGAACAATATCTTTCCAAGGTAAAACCAGAGGGCCCAACCCGCCGCCGCCAGCCGGCCGGGGAAATTCTCCGTCTGCACAATGGCGGTGCCGATGGCCGCACTTTGGAACCGGATGGTCAGGCAGCCGAATATGAGGGCGAGCAGGAAAAACGGGGTGATTTGCAGCCAGTCACGGCGTGTGATTGCTCGGCGCCGCCAGGCTGCCAGGGCAAGAAACACCACCGGGAGCATGACCGTGGTGGTTTTGCTCAACAGGGCCAAAAGAAAGGCGGCGAGGGAGATGGTATGGAGAATTTTCGCACGGCCGCCGGTGCCGGGTTTTTGCGGCGGATCGAGAATGGGGTTTTCAGCAGTGGCACCGCAGGAATCAAACGAGCGGAAAGGTCTGAGAGAGCAGGCATCCCCGTCTTCGGCCGCTAAAAAACAATTTAAGCTCAACAGGAAAAACAGCAGGGAGAGCGTGTTTTTCATCTCCGCAATCCAAGCCACCGATCCGACGCAGACAGGATGGACAGCGAAGAGGGCTGCGGCGAGCCAAGCGCCCGGGATTTTTAGTCGGAGGAGGATTTTCCAGAGCAGGGCGCAGTTGGCGGCGTGAAGCAGCTGGTTAACCAGATGGAATCCAAGCGGGTGGTTGCCCCAAAGACGCCACTGGGCCCAGAGAGCCAGATTTGTCAGGGGAAAGTCGGTATGGAACCAGATGGAGAAGAGGTTGAGTTTTGCCAGAACGAGGGGGTTTTTGGTGACGAGCAGGGCGTCATCCCAAACAAACTGTCCGTTCATTGCCGGCCAATAGACCGCAAAGACCAGAAGGAAAAGGGCGGCGCCCGGCGCCCAGCGCGCGCGAACCAAGGGATTGACTGATTGTCCCGTGGTTTGGGGCGGCGTGCCGGACAGGCCGTTGTGCGGATCGGATGGCATCAAGTTGACCCCATGCTATGCTCACGACGAGGAATGACAAGACACGGTCATTAGCCCACACTGGCGGGGTGGACAAACTTTTTGACGTCATTCATGAGGACGCCGAGTTGCTGGTGATCAACAAACCTGCCGGACTGGTGTGTCATCCCACCAAGACGGACGCATGGTCCAGCCTGATCAGCCGGGTGCGGCTGCATTTGGGCGAAGAGTCGCATCCGCACATGGTGAATCGCCTGGATCGTGAGACCGGCGGGGTGACGTTGGTGGCGAAGACGGATGAGGCGGCGCGCGAGCTGCGCCGACTTTGGGAAAAGCGGGAGGTGCAAAAGGAGTATCTCGCCATTGTCCATGGGCGCCCAGCTCAACAAAGCGGTTTGGTGGACGAGCCGCTGGGCAAGGATGAGTCCAGCCGTGTCGCCATCAAGGACTGTGTTCGGGCAGACGGGTTGGCATCTCAAACGCACTTTGCCGTCGAAAAAACATTTTCCCGGCTGGAATGGAATATCGAAGGGAAGCCGTTCCCGCTGTCTGAGGGCGTTCCTGGCGCAACGGGCAAGGTGGATACGGATTTCTCCTTGCTGCGGGTCGCGCCGCGCACCGGGCGCAAGCATCAAATCCGGATCCACCTGGCGCATCTGGGCCATCCGATCGTGGGCGACAAGATTTACGGGCATGACGAGGATTTCTATCTTGCTTTGGTGGAGGGGCGCCTAACGCCTACGCAGCGGCAGGTGCTGATCCTGCCTTATCACGCGCTCCATGCGGTTGGGCTTCGTTTTATCTGGCGCGGTCAACCGGTGGAATTCCTGGCCCCACCGGAACCCTGGTTTGCCGGGTTTGCCGCCGGGTGATCCTGAAACATTGGCTGTGCGCCGGGGTAAAGCATTTTGTCGGTGTGGCGCTAAAACATACCGGTCCAATTAGTTGCAGGGGCGGTCGTTCCATGCTCGAAGGCGGAAAATTAGCCGGCCATGCGGTGGCTGCCATTGATTGTTGGAACGCAGTTTGGATTGAAGGAGGGCGGCAAGCCACCTTGTGCAGGGTTGGTTTCCGGTCTGTTCTCTGCGGACGGCCTCAACCGGGAAGGATAGGTTTAGATTTTATGACCTTGTTGATTAGATTTTGGGATGGGCGATGGGAGTTTTAAAACCGGGATGAGGGCTGGGTTCCGAGCCGGCAAGAGAGGCCGACGCCTTGCGCGTTTTAGAATCCGGTCAGTGGTGGGAACCGCCCACCAGAATTTTAAGGGAGTCGGGCGTCGGGTTTGCGGCCAGAGCCACAGCCTGAGCGGTTTGTTCCAGAGTGAACCGGTGGGTGATCAAGGGGCGCACATCCATTTTGCGGGAAAAGACCAGCCGGGCAACTTCGCGCTGCAGGGTGAAGTCGGCTGAATAGCTGCCGATCAGGTCTTTCTCATCCACGCAGACGGAGGCCAAGTCCAGCTCCGTGAGTGCGCCGCGTTTGGTGTGGGCGAAGAGCAGTATCTGGGCGCCGCCGCGCACTTGGCTGAGCGCCTGATGCAATGCGGCGTCGGAAGGCACGGCCAGCACTGCGGCGTCGAGTTGCCGTTTTGCGGCAGACGACGTGCCTAGGCTCGGGCTTGATTTGGGATTGGATGGTTTTTTCTCGCCGGGTTGTTGCGTGGGATTGAAGGTCCACTCGGCCCCGAATCTTTTGGCAAGCTTGAGCCGTTTCTCCAGCAAATCGCTGGCAAGCACCCGCATGCCGAGCAGCTGCAGCAGGCGGGTGAACATGAGCCCGATCGGGCCCTGTCCGGCGACCAGCACGCTGTCACCGGGGAGCAGGGTCAGGCGCTTGACGGCTTTAAGAACCGTGTTGACCGGTTCGAGCATTGCGCCCTCTTCAAAGGAGTTTTCGGCTGGGATTTTCACCACGCCCGGCTGGACAAAGGGCAGGACACGGACGAATTCGGCAAAGCCGCCGCCGGCCGGTTCGAAGCCGGCAGTGATGCCGGTGCGTTTGTAGGTTGCGCATTGGGCAAAGGCGCGATGCCGGCAGGCATGGCAGTCCAGGCAGGGCACGTGATGGTGAAGGGCCACGCGGTCGCCGACGCGCAAGTTGTGGACGCGTTTGCCGATGCGCACGATGGTGCCGGCGGTTTCATGGCCGAAGATGCGCGGGGGCGGGACGGTGCCGTAGTGGATTTTTTTAATGTCCGTGGGGCAGACCCCGCAGACCGATACCTTGACCAGCAGGTCATCGGGACCGGGGCGGGGGACGGGAACCGTTTCGATGCGCAGGTCGTTGGGGCCGCGATAGACTGCGGCTCGCATGGTTTTAGGAATGCTCAGCACGTCCTGAGTCTAGCTTCCGCGAAGGGGTGATGAAACAAGGTTTTTACGCGCAGCATCATCGAAGCATCCGCATCTTCGGAGGTGGATTTGGCAGACCTCAATGGCAGCCTTTCGCATGAGCGGCATGGAAATTCTGGAATCCATCGGCAGGAACGAAGTTCGTTGGCGTGGGCGCAGCCTGTTACATTTCTCCGGTTGCGATTATTTCCGGCTTGCGCGCGACCCGCGGCTGACTGGGATATTGCCGAGACGCCTGGGCCTGTTGTGTGGTTGCCAGCCATGCCTTGGGCGGTGGCGGAGCGCTTGAAGGTCCGGCTGCTTTCCGCCGGTGTTTGTCCGCCCTTTTTGACCTATGGGGCGCTATCCTCGCAGGGGGTTTTCCGATTCGTGATTTCAAGCGAGCACTCCCGGCGGCGGCTCTCCGAGGTGGTCTCTGTGCTGTCGGAATCCGGCCCGCTCACGGGCTGAAAACCACCCGTGCGTGCGACGTCTATGCCCTCCGACTATTTGCCTGAAACCGTGGAAGGCGCCGGGCTAAAGTGGTTTTGCGGCCGGTTGGCAGAGCAGCGCTGAGTTCTTCAACCGCGTCCGCCAAATGAAGTTGCAAAGCTGCCGCAGAGGATTCACTGTGCCATCGGTTGGTAATCGCGGTGAATTATTCCAGGTTGATTCCATTTTTTGATTATGCAGGATAAAACTAAAATCGCACTCATCACCGGCGGCAGCCGGGGCCTCGGAAAAAACATGGCACTGCGGTTGGCTGAAAAAGGGCACGACGTCATCCTAACCTATCACACCCAAAAAGCCGCGGCCGAGGCCGTGGTCACGGCCATTGAAGCTGCCGGCCGAAACGCCGCCGCCCTCCAATACGATGCCTCGGAGATCGGGGGGCTTGATTCATTTGTGGTTGCGCTCCAACAGCTGTTGCAACGGAAATGGGGCTGTGCGGCTTTTGATTTTCTTGTCAACAACGCCGGCATTGGCGCCACCATTCCATTTGCCCAGGTGACCGAGGCGGACTTTGACCGCTTTTCGAACATCCATTTCAAGTCGGTGTATTTCCTCACGCAAAAATGTCTGCCCCTGATCCGGGACCAGGGACGGATTATCAATATTTCCACCGGCACGACCCGGTTTTGCGTGCCTGGATATTCAGTCTACGCGTCGATGAAAGGCGCCATTGAAACCTTCACCCGTTACCTGGCTAAGGAAGCCGGCGTCCGCGGTATCACGGTCAATGTCGTGGCACCCGGTCCCATCGAGACGGATTTCAACCAAGCGGCCATCCGGAGTAATCCTGAGCGCAAGGCCGCGATGGGCGCCCAAACCGCTTTGGGTCGCGTGGGCCAGGCGGAAGATATCGGAGGCGTTATCGCCTTCCTGTGCAGCCCGGAGGCAGGCTGGATTAACGCCCAGCGTATTGAGGCGTCGGGGGGAATCAATTTGTAGCCGAGCCGTCAAGTCGCAGCCCGGCGGGCTGCGGTGCGGTTCATCGGGGTGGGGTTTAATTCGGCAGGGCATGGAAACAAATTGGTTTTCAGGAAGCATAACCGTGGTTCGCAGAGGGTCCTGATATCAGGAATGGCCGCCGTCTGGGCTGATATTCCGGTGGATTTCGGATCCTTGGAGTTATAGGTAGAGCGGCGTGTTCCGAAGGGCTGTCTTGACTCCATTGAGGCGGGTCTTATCATCCAATTACTTTTGGTTAACCTAAGAAATTGAAATTAAAGCATGAGCAATATTTATGACATTCAGGCGCGCGAAATCCTCGATTCGCGCGGTAATCCAACTGTGGAAGTGGACGTAACTCTGGAGAGCGGCGCGGTGGGGCGCGCGGCCGTCCCCTCGGGCGCGAGCACCGGCGAACACGAAGCCATTGAATTGCGCGATGGCGACAAGCTCCGCTATCTCGGCAAGGGTGTCTCCAAAGCGGTGGAAAATGTCACAACCAAAATCCTCCCCGCCCTCAAAGGCGTGGACGCCTTGGACCAGCTCACTGTCGACCGCATCATGCTTGAACTCGACGGGACGGAAACCAAGTCGAAGCTTGGCGCCAACGCCATCCTCGCGGTATCCTTGGCCAATGCCAAGGCCGGCGCGGAGGTTCTTGGGGTGCCGCTCTTCAAGTATCTCGGCGGACCTAATGCCAAAATCCTGCCGGTCCCGATGGCCAATGTCATCAACGGCGGCGCCCACTCGGACGCCCCGATTGACTTCCAGGAGTTCATGATCCAGCCCCACGGCCTTTCCACCTTCAGCGAAGGCCTGCGCGCCATCACTGAAATCTTCCATGCCCTCAAGGCTGTGTTGAAGAAGCGCGGCCTGAGTACGGCGGTCGGTGACGAGGGCGGCTTCGCCCCCAAGCTCGACAGTGTCGAGGACGCGCTGGATTCGATCCTCAAGGCCGTGAAGGATGCGGGTTATAAGGCCGGCAAGGAAATCTATCTGGCTCTCGATGTGGCCAGCTCGGAATTCTACAATCACGATGGCACCTACACCTTCAAGAAATCCACCGGCAAGACGCTTTCCGGCGAGGAACTGGTGAATTATTATGCCGAGCTGGTGGCCAAGTATCCCATTGTCAGCATTGAGGATGGCTGCGCCGAGGGCGACTGGAAGCACTGGAAGATGCTCACCGACAAGATCGGCGACAAAGTCCAGCTGGTCGGTGATGATCTGTTCGTCACCAACACGAAGTTTCTGCAGAAGGGCATCGATACCGGCACGGCCAACTCGATCCTGGTCAAGGTCAACCAGATCGGCTCGCTCACGGAGACGCTCGATGCGGTGCAGCTCGCCCAATTCCACAAATACACCGCCGTGCTCTCGCACCGTTCCGGCGAGACCGAAGACTCCACGATCGCGGATATCGCTGTGGCGACCAATTGCGGTCAGATCAAGACCGGTTCACTGAGCCGTTCAGATCGTTTGGCCAAATACAACCAGCTCCTGCGCATCGAGCAGTTGCTCGGCAAGAATGCCGTCTATGCCGGCAAGACCGCGCTGCCCAAGTCGCACCGCTAGTGCTGCCGGATGGTCCCGGTCATCGTCCTGAAAACAACCCCGGAAGCCGGAAGACTGGTTTCCGGGGTTGTTGTTTATTTGCAAGCCTTTGTAAAACTGCGTCGGGACACTTGAAAGGTGGACTGCCGAGCCGTCGGATTCATGCTCAATCCTCAATTGGCGCGGGGGCGACTTGATGGTTATCACCGGGGATAGTTGCTCGGGCTCAATTCCCTTTTCTATGGAGGACCAGAGTGAGGGGGCGCCGAATATTTGGAAGCTCGCTGATGTGCTTTGTTTCAGGACCATAGAAATCCCCAAAATATAGATGCCCGGCGGATGTCGGCGGCAGAATTAAAAACGGGCAAAGCCCCATCCGTGCCGGGTCATCCCGAGATGCTTTTCCGCCGGGCTTTGTCCTTTGCGAAGTTCGTGTGTGATTTGGTTGAGCGGCCATTTATTCTCAAACCCCGCGTCACAATAGGGGGAGGATCAAACCTATTACCTCGCACTTCCCCCCGCTAGGAGGGGACAACTTGTCATAGTCTCAGTGGGGCCGGTTTTTCCCTGAAAGGGGATGGAATTCCCCGAAAGTCTTGTCGCGCTTTGCCCCCTGGCATCTCGATATGCGCAGCTGCTTAATACCCAAGCGGGCGATCCTGAGGTTTTGACCAGATGTCGGGCACCCCGGGATAGATGTGGTTCAGAACCGGACGGAAAACCGCTTTCGGCCTTCAAATCGGCAGCAATCCTCATAGCCGACGGCCTTCGCCAATTGGATCGCTTCGCCAAAATTCATCCCCACCTCCTCCGGCGCGTGGGCGTCGGATCCGAAGGTGATGAGCACGCCTTTTTTGCGGGCGAGCTCAAGGATTTCCCGGCTGGGGTAGATCTCGTTGCAGTCCTTGCGCAGCCCGGCGGTATTCAGTTCGATGGCGCACTGGAACTTGGCCGCCGTTTCTAGCAGCGGTTCATAAAGCGCACGGCAACCCGGAGGCGGCTGATGCCCGAACTTTTTCGGCAAATCCAGATGCCCCAGAATCTCGAAGAGCCCGCTCTGGGCGGCCATTTTCAGCCGATCAAAATACACCGACCACACTTCATGCGGATCGCGGTGCTTCCATTCGGAGAGCTTTTGCGGATCGTCAATCGCCCAAGCCTCGGAGACATAATGCACGGAACCGATCAAATAATCCCATGGATGCCGTGCGGCCAGGTCGCGGATCCATTCCTCGTGGCCGGGGATATAATCGACTTCGAGAGCAAGGCCGATTGTCAGCCCGGGGACTTCATGCCGGGCGTGGAGAACCTTATCCACGTATTCATCCAGCTGGTCCAGCCGCATACGCCAGTTGTCGAAGTCGTCCTGCGGCATGGGGGAGTGATCGGAGAACCCGATCTCGGTCAATCCCGCAGCCAGAGCCCGCCGTGCGTAGTCCACCGGTTCGCCTTGTGCGTGGCGGCAGAGAGGCGTGTGCATGTGCAGGTCGGGCGGCAAACTCATGGCCATGATTTTCCGGTTTTGGCACCCGCGTGGCAAGTGCAGAGTCTTTCTCAGCAGAACCGGCGCCGCTATTGGACCTTTTTCTCGCTGGTGTTTCCCTGTCCCGCCCTATTGCTGGGGGGCGGGGCTGGAGTCGTAATTTAACCATGGCCCCAGCCAGCGTTCCGCCTCCGTCACGCTGAATTTTTTTCGCCGGGCAAAATCCTCGATCTGGTCCCTGCCGAGTTTGCCGACGGCAAAATATTTCGATTCCGGGTGGGCGAAATACAGCCCGCTGATGCTTGAGCCGGGATACATGGCGAAATTCTCGGTCAGCTTGATTCCGGTATGAACTTCCGCATCGAGCAGGTCCCAGAGCACTGCTTTCTCCGTGTGATCGGGGCAGGCGGGATAGCCAGCCGCCGGACGGATCCCACGATACTTCTCGTGGATGAGTTCGTCGGGGGTGAGTTTTTCCAGGCGGCCGTAGCCCCATTCGTCCCGGACGCGCTTGTGGAGGTATTCAGCAAACGCTTCCGCCAAGCGATCGGCAATCGCCTCAGCCAGAATGGCATTGTAGTCGTCGTGATCCGCTTTGAATCGCTCGACGATTTCTTTCAAGCCATGTCCGGAGGTGACTGCGAACGCGCCGATATGGTCCGGTGCCGGTAGCCGGTTCGCATCTCCCTTGGGGGCGATAAAATCGGCCAGACACCAGTTGGAAGTGGCGTCGTCTTTCTGGATCTGCTGGCGCAGGAAACGGAAGGTGGTGCGCAGATGCCGTCGCGCGCCGTTGGTGTAAACCTCCACATCGTCTCCGACCGAGTTGGCCGGGAACAGGCCGTAGACGGCGCGAAGTTGAAGGGATTTGTCGGCGATAAATTGCGCCAGTAACCGCTGCGCATCGGCAAACAGCTTTCTCGCTTCTTCCCCGTGCCTCTCGTGATTGAGGATCGACGGATAAACACCGCGCAGTTCCCAGGTGTGAAAGAAGGGGGTCCAATCAATGAAGGGTACGACCTCTTCTAAAGTGATGCCGAACGCTCCGGCATGGCCATGGGAGGAGCCGCATTCGCATTTCCCCGGATTGAAGCTGCCGGAGGAGAGCGTCCGCATGCCGGTGAATTCGGGCTTTGGCACATCGGTGTAGGACAGCGTCGGTGCGTTTGCGCGGGCGGCCTCCAGCGGGAGGAGTTTGGCAACCTGGTTCGAGTGCTGTGCCCGGGCCTTTTCATAATCCTGGCGGAGCTGCCTTATGAACGGAGCCTTGCCATCCTTGCTGAGCAGGCTGCTGACCACCGGCACGGCACGCGAGGCGTCCAGCACGTGGACCACCGGTTCGCTGTAGTGATGCGCGATTTTCACTGCCGTATGCGCCCGGCTGGTTGTGGCCCCGCCGATCAGCAGCGGGATTTTCAACCCGGTCCGCTCCATTTCCCGCGCCACATGGGTCATCTCGTCCAGCGACGGGGTGATCAACCCGCTCAGGCCGATGATGTCGGCGTTTTCCAGACGGGCCCGGTCCAGGATTTTTTCGCATGGAACCATCACGCCCATGTCGATGACCTCGTAATTGTTGCAGGCCAGGACGACGCCCACGATGTTTTTGCCGATGTCGTGGACATCGCCCTTGACGGTGGCCAGGACGATTTTCCCCTGGGCTTTGACCGTCTCGCCCCGAGCGGCCATTGCAGCCTTTTCGGCTTCCATGAACGGGGTGAGGTAGGCGACGGATTTTTTCATCACCCGGGCGGACTTGACCACTTGCGGGAGAAACATTTTGCCTGCGCCGAAAAGGTCGCCTACCACGCTCATGCCGGCCATTAGCGGTCCTTCGATCACGCTCAGGGGCTTGCCGTATTTGGCCCGCGCTTCCTCGGTGTCGGCATCGATGTGCAGATCGATGCCCTTAACCAAGGCGTGGGTGAGGCGTTCCTTCACAGTGCCCCTGCGCCATTCCTCCTCGATTTTCTTGTCGGTGGCCGTTGTGCCTGCGCTGGCAGCCTTGAGTTTCTCCCCAAACACGACCAAACGTTCCGTTGCGTCGGGCCTGCGATTGAGCAGCACGTCTTCGACGAGTTCCTTGAGCTCCGGCTCGATCTCCTCGTAAACCTCCAGCATTCCGGCGTTGACGATGCCCATGTCCATCCCCGCCTGGATGGCGTGATAGAGGAAGGCGCTGTGCATGGCCTCGCGCACCGGGTTGTTTCCGCGGAATCCGAACGACACGTTTGAGACCCCGCCGCTCACCTTGGCATGCGGGAGATTGGCCTTGATCCAGCGGGTCGCTTCGATGAAATCCACCGCGTAATTGTTGTGCTCCTCGATCCCCGTGCCCACCGTGAGGATGTTCGGATCGAAAATGATGTCCTCAGGCGGAAAGCCCACCTCGTCCACGAGGATCCGGTAGACGCGTTCGCAGATGCGGATTTTCTCGGCAAGTGTGGCGGCCTGGCCCTGCTCGTCAAAGGCCATCACGACCACCGCCGCGCCGTATTTGAGGACTTTGCGGGCATGTTCTTTGAACTTGGCTTCGCCCTCCTTGAGCGAGATTGAGTTCACGATGCCTTTGCCCTGAACGCATTTCAGGCCAGCCTCGATCACCTCCCATTTCGAGGAGTCCACCATGAAGGGCACCTTGGCCACCTCCGGCTCGCTGCCCAAAAGCTGCAGAAAACGTGTCATGGCGGGAGCTCCCTCGATCATGCCCTCGTCCATGCAGATGTCGATGACGTTGGCGCCGTTCTCCACCTGCTGACGGGCGATGGCCACAGCCTCGTCGTATTTGTTTTCCTTGATCAGCTTGGCGAATTTGGGCGATCCCGCCACGTTGGTGCGCTCGCCGATGAGAATGAACTGTCCGGGCTGCTGGGTGAAGGGCTGGGAGCCGCCCAGTCGCAGGGGGATGGCTGCGCCGGTGGAAAATTTGGTTTCGGCGGGCACGCTGCGCGGAGGCTTGTTCTCCAGCGCCTTGGCGATGGCCGCGATGTGTTCGGGCGTGTTGCCGCAGCAGCCGCCGGCGATGTTGATCAAGCCGCTCTGGGCGAATTCACCGAGGAATTGCCCCATGTCCTCCGGCTTCAAATCAAAGCCCGTGGGCGAAAGCGGATTGGGCAGTCCGGCATTGGGATAGCACGAGATGGCCGTGTTCGACTTCTCCGCCAGCTCCGCCAGAAAGGGCCGCATCAAATCCGGTCCCAACGAGCAGTTCAGCCCGATGGCGATGGGCTTCACATGCTTCATCGCATTCCAGTAGGCCTCTATGGTCTGGGCGGAAATCATGGTCTCTCCGCCGCGTCCCACCGCCGCCGAAATCATGATTGGCAGGATGACCTTGTCCTGTTCGAACACCTCCTGGATGGCCACCAGGGCCGCCTTGGCGTTGAGCGAATCAAAAATGGTTTCCACCAGCAGCAGATCCGAGCCGCCCGCAATTAGCGCGCGGATCTGGCTTAGGTAGGCGGTCTTCACCTGGTCGAAGGTGCAGACCCGAAACCCGGCATCGTCGGCGTCGGGGGAATTGGAAAGGGAAACGGTCAGCGGTCCGATGGCGCCGGCGACAAAGCGCGGCCGGCCGGTCTGGTTGGCAATGCGGTCGCACCATTCGCGGCATTGGCGGGCCGATTGCTCGTTGATTTCCCAGGCCAGGTCGGTGAGGAAGCGGTTTTCGATGACGCCTTGATAAAAGGCGGGATCCTTGCGTCCGCCGTGTTCGCGGGGGTCGTCCACGAAAAACTCGCTCTGGCCGATGCTGGTGGCCGAAAATGTGTTGGTCTCAATGATGTCCGCTCCCGCTTCGAGGAAGCGGCGGTGGATGTCGCAGATTGTTCCCGGCTGAGTCAGGGAATAGAGGTCGCCGTTATTCTTGAGATCTTTCTTGGAATCCTTGAAGCGTTCGGCGCGGATCTCCGCCTCACCCAGTCCGTAGGTGCGGATGGTGGTGCCCATGGCGCCGTCGATGATGACGATGCGTTCGCGGAGGGCTTTTTGCAGTGCTTGAGCCGGATTCGACATGCCGCCATACTAGGGGGATTCTCGGGGGAGTTCAAAGCCAAAATCAACGTATCCTGATGTGATGATATGAGTGTTCCAGTCGTGTGTGGCGGGGCCGGCCGGGGCGGCCGGGGGCTATTTTTGGCGCCAGATGGATTGACTCGGCGGCGGTTTTGGCTATTTTCAAGGTTTGTTTTCAACGAAAAACTGATTCGGTCACAACCAATTTATGGCAAAAGCTAAATCCACCAAATACGTCTACACCTGGGGCAACAACAAAGCCGACGGCGACGGCTCGATGAAGCCGCTGCTCGGAGGCAAGGGCGCAAATCTCGCTGAGATGACCCGCATCGGTCTGCCCGTCCCTCCGGGATTCACCATCACCACCGAGGTCTGCACCTATTTCTACGCCCACAAGAAGACCTACCCCAAGGAACTTCAGGCGCAGATGGAGGCGGGCATCGCCAATATGGAGAAGATCATGGGCTGCAAGTTCGGCAACGCCAAGGGCATGCCTCTGCTGGTGGCCGTCCGTTCCGGCGCCCGGGATTCCATGCCCGGCATGATGGACACGATTTTGAACCTCGGTCTGAACGATCAGACCGTGCTCTCGTTGGTGGCGGCGACCAACAACGAGCGTTTCGCCTGGGATTGCTACCGCCGCTTCATCCAGATGTATGGCGATGTGGTGCTCGGCGTGCAGAAAAAAGAGGGGGAGGATCACGAGCCGTTCGAGACGATCATCCACGAATTCAAACACGAGAAATATCACAAGGACATCATCGACAGCGAGCTGACCGCCGCCGATCAGGCGGAGTTGGTCAAGCGTTTCAAGGCGCTGGTCAAAGAGCGCACCGGGCATGTCTTCCCCAACGATCCGTGGGATCAATTGCGCGGGGCGGCCAGCGCCGTGTTCGGCTCCTGGATGAATGACCGCGCCAGCGTGTATCGCCGCAAATACAACATCCCCACCGAGTGGGGCACCGCCGTCAACGTGCAGGCGATGGTTTATGGCAACACCGGCGAAACCTCCGGTTCCGGCGTGGCATTCACCCGTAACCCGGCCAACGGCGTGAACGAATTCTACGGCGAGTTCCTCATCAATGCCCAGGGCGAGGACGTGGTCGCCGGGGTCCGCACCCCGGAACCCGTGGCCCGCTTGAAGGCGGAGATGCCCAAGGCGTTTGCCGAACTCATGAAGGTCCGCTCCATTCTTGAAAAGCATTTCAAGGATGTGCAGGACGTCGAGTTCACCATTCAGGAAGGCAAGTTGTTCATGCTTCAGACGCGCAACGGCAAGCGCACCGCGATGGCCGCGCTCAAGTTCTCCATGGACATGGTCAAGGAGAAGCTCATCGACTGGGAAACGGCAATCCTGCGCAACCCGGCCGACCAGCTCGACCAGTTGCTGGCTCCCGTGTTTGATCTGGCTGAAGTCAAGAAAGCCAATCCCATCGCCACGGGCCTGCCCGCGGGTCCCGGGGCGGCTTCCGGCAAGATTTATCTCAACGCCGACCGCGCCGTCATCGCGGCCGAACGCGGTGAAAAGGTCCTGCTGGTTCGCAACGAGACTTCCCCGGAAGATTTGCGCGGCATGATCGCCGCCGAAGGCATTCTCACCGCCAAGGGGGGAGTCAGTTCGCATGCCGCTCTGGTCGCCCGCCAGATGGGCAAGGTCTGCGTCTGCGGCGCCAGCGCCCTGGAAATCGATTACGGCACCAAGACCGTCAAGGCCTCGGGCCAGACCTTCACCGAAGGCGATGACATGTCCATCGACGGCACCAGCGGTATTGTCTACGGCGGCGCCATTAAGACGGCCCCGTCGGAAATCATTGCGGGCCTGTTGAACGGCGACAAGGCCGCGCAGGCCACCGAGAAGTTCAAGAGCTTCCTGCAGTTGATGAAGTGGTGCTCCAAGGTCACCCGGCTGCAGGTCCGCACCAACGCTGACACGCCTGAGCAGACCCAAAACGCCATGGCCTTTGGCGCCACGGGCATCGGCCTGACCCGCACCGAACACATGTTCTTCGAGGGCGACCGCATTGATGCCATGCGCGAAATGATTCTCGCCGAGACGGTGTCCGACCGGAAGAAAGCCCTGGCTAAGCTGCTGCCCTATCAGCGCGAGGATTTCACCGGCATCTTCAAGGCGCTCAAGGGCTATCCCGCCACCATCCGTTTCCTCGATCCGCCCCTGCACGAGTTTGTTCCGCATGAAGTCAAGGCGCAGGAAGCCTTGGCTGCCAAGCTCGGAATGACGGTTGAAAAGATCGCCAAGCGAGTGGCCGCCTTGCATGAGTTCAATCCTATGCTCGGCCATCGCGGCTGCCGCTTGGGAATCGCCTATCCCGAAATCACCGAGATGCAGGCCCGCGCGGTGTTTGAAGCGGCCGCCGATGTCTTGAAGAAGAAGATCAAGGTGAAACCCGAAATCATGATCCCGCTCGTCGGGTTCAAGAAGGAGCTCGATCTGCAGGTTGAGATTGTCCACCGCGTCGCCAAGGAAGTCATGGCGGAAAAGAAGATCAAGTTCGCCTACATGGTCGGCACGATGATTGAAGTGCCCCGCGGCGCGCTCACGGCGGACGAAATCGCCCAGACGGCCGAGTTCTTCAGTTTCGGCACCAACGACCTCACCCAGACTGCGCTGGGCATCAGCCGGGACGACATGGGATCGTTCCTCATGCCCTACGTGGAAAACGAGATCTTCAAGAAGAACCCGTTTGCCACCCTAGATCAGGTTGGCGTCGGCCAGCTGATTCAGATGGCCATCGAGAAGGGCAATGCCACTCGTCCCGGCATCAAGCTTGGCATCTGCGGCGAACACGGCGGTGATCCCGATTCGGTTAAATTCTGTCATCGCGTGGGCCTGACCTATGTGAGCTGCTCGCCGTATCGTGTGCCGGTGGCTCGCCTCGCGGCGGCCCAAGCGGCCATTGAGGACAAGCGCAAGGCCGCACCGGTCAAGAAGAAGTAGTCCGCCTCTGAAAACTCAAGAGCCGCCTGGAGCAATCCGGGCGGCTTTTTTTTCAGTTTTGGTAAACAGTTTGGTAAACGGTTGGCGATTGTCAGGGGCGGTTTTTGGCCTCATGGACTTCATGATCTACAGGCTTGATCCTAATCTCCACAATTGAAGTGGTGGTTAAGGAGTGAAGGAGTGAATAAAACCGGGGGCGATGAGCGTTTTTGCTTCGTTGGTTTCGGTTCGCCTGGCGGGTGAAGGAAAGGATGAGAGTTCCTTGGACAACTTGCCGGGTAAATTCACGGTCAAACGAACAAAAGAGGTCCTCACGCCTTGTGGCGGCCTGGCTGCGTGGAGCGGCTTTCTCGAGCACCCCGGGATCACCCGCACGATCAGTTCCGGAAGCGCCCGGGAATGAAATCGCGGTGTATGTGCGGACCCGGATCAGGGCGTGGCGACGCCAGAACGGGTGGCACTGCTCTATGGCGGTGAATGGGGAGTGGTGGCAGATGTTGAAAGGCTGCCACGAGTGGCTGCGGACGTGGTTGGCGACAACTGCGCCGGAGTTGCAATCCCAAGGCGACGGTTTGGGTTTGCGGGGTGCGCCCGTCCCGGGCGCAGCAACCCTCGTCCCCGGCGGCTTTCTGCGCCAGATCGCCCGCAAAACCATTGATGTGCCCCTCGAATGGCTTGCCCGCCGCGCCCGCTCCGCCCGGCTGAACTCCAACTGCGGGTTTTAGGTTGATTCACTTGGGAACGGCAATAATGGAGGGCATGAATGGGAAAGCGGAAAATGGAAAGGGCCGTGAATCCTGCAGCCGGACGGATTGATTCGTTTTTTCTAAACATCAGTAGCAAGAGAGAACCGCACGCATTCCGATGACTAAGGGATTTGTGGATTTCGCGCACCGATGAGGGAATGTGGCCAATGCGGGATGGTAGTGGCAGGGCGAGCCACTCCGTGCGCGCCGTCGCGGCGGAATAGAAAACGAGGTTTGGCAATAGCGGCTGGCAGTGGATTGCCCGCCCTGCCAAGGCGTTTTTTAAATTTGCTGTCCGGGATTTTTGTCTGGGATTTTTTTTGCATCTTTGAGGGGATTGCGATTAAATAAAAGCTATGCCTGAAATAGCAGCGTTCGTGAATCGCGGCGCCTCGGCCATCACGCCGACGGTGGTGGAAAAAATGCTCCACTCTCTACCCCAGTGGACACTGGAATTCACACAGATCCACGAGCCTCTTTTTCCGCACCTCAGCGAGCAACTCGGTTTTCTGGCCAACGCCGTGGAGGATGCTGCAGAGGGGGCTTACAAGGATTTGCCCTATTACGCTGTGGCGCAGGCTACTTTCGCCCTTATCTATGCCCACAAAAGGGTGGGAATCATTCCCGACATCTTGCTTAGCCTGGGGCGCGCGGATGATTCGAGTGTGGTGCGGGCGGCGCTCATTCAGAACGAGAAAGCTTTCGCCATCTACGCCGCAGCGCAGGACGTGGACTGGTCGAGAATCACCAGTCAACCCTGATTCCGTTGCGCGTCCCAATTCTTGGGGGCGTGACGGCAGGGTGGTTGGGTTCCAGGAACGAAGTCTGGTGGATGGGATTCCTCCTATTCAGGACAACATCTTCCATACCCGCAATGCTTCCGTCACCCCCCAAGCTTGGGCATCGCAGCCGCGCTGGGTGTGCGGAGCGTCCCCATCGAGGAGTTCCGGGATTTGCCCTAGGCATCCTTCATTCATGAGGGACTCCATGCCTCCCAGATAAGCCTTTGCGGCGGCGGCGGCGGCCGGTGAGAAATCCCAGGCCCGCAGCAGCGCCTCGCAAAAGAACGGGAAGGTCCAGGTCCACGCGGTGCCGTTGTGATAGGCGGGTTTGCGGCGCGTGTCCTCGTCTCCTTCGTAACGGCCCCAGTAGGGTTCCAAGGGATTGTTGAGCAGGTGGCCGTCGCGGTAGACGGGCAGGGGCACGGAGACGGGTAGGGGAGCCAGAGATCGGAGAGCGCCTGGGACGACCAGATGGCGGCGAGCGGTTTCCACGCAGCGTTGGGCGCGTGCGCCGCTTACCAACCCCAAGCTGACCAGAAAAAGGCAGTTGCAGCGCAAGGCGTCGCTGGCGCCGGCTTGGGCCGCCGACTGGCCCGGTCCGGCAATGAGCACGTCGGCGTAAAAACCTTTGGATTCGAGCCAGAACCATTTTTCAACCGAGGCCTGGGCCCGGGTCGCGAGGTCGCCCCAGTGGCGGCGTTGGGATGTTTCCCCCACCGCTTCCAGAAGCCGCAACAAACGAATCCATAGGGCTTGGATTTCAACCGGATATCCTTCGCGCGGAGTGCCGGCCGGGTGGTTGGTATCCATCCAGGTGAAATGGCTCGGGCTCCAGATCAGGGCCGAGTCGGCATCCATGCGGATGCCGTTGGGTGTGCCCCGGGAATAATTCACGGCGATGCTCTGCAACACATCGCGGATGGTGCGTCCGGATTTTTCTACCGGTGTCGCGTAAAAATCCCCGCCGCTGGTCTGGGTGATCGCCGCCATCTCCTCGCAAACGATGCCAAACCAGAGCGGGGCGTCCGAGGTGTCCCGGTTGGACGCGTCGTCGCCATGGATGGTGTTGGGCAGGGTGCCGTCCTTTTCAAACCGGGCGAAGGTCAGCAGGATTTGTTTGACCTCGTCCACCAATCCGGCTGCGAGCAGGCCGCGGGCGCAGATGAAGGTGTCGCGGCCCCAGTCCAGAAACCAAGGGTAGCCGGCGATCACGGTTTGGCCCGGGCCGCGGCGCACGACAAACTGGCGCGCGGCAAAGAGGAGCCGTTCGAAAAAACCCGCAGCTGTGGCGGGTTGGCGCATTCCTGATTCCAGCTCGCGCGCCGTTGGATGGGTCTTGTCGGCTGTGATCACCAGTCTGACGGTGGTTTCTTTTGTGAGCGGCAGGTCGAACCAACCCGGGCTGAACGCGTCGCCCGACCCGGTCTGTCCGCGGCTTTTTTCAATGGGATGGGGCAGGTTTTCGCACCACTCGGGCTGCGGATAATATTCGCCGCGGTCGGCGAACACGTGCAAGTGTCGCTCGCTGGCGGCGGTGAAGGCGAAGCCGGCCTGCCCCTTGAGCGGATGGGTGTGTTTGGAGAAATGTTCTTCGGCGCCGCCGTTGCGCCGGGTCTCCCAATGAAAATTGCGGTCTTCTATGTCCACCCGCACCGTGAGGGACACCCCGGCGGCAGCGGGCAATTCTTTGCCGTATGCCTGCTCATGGGGCGGACGGCGGAATTCGAACACCGTTGTATTCCGTTCCGTCAGCAGACTGGCATGCAATTCAACCCCCACGGTTTGTCCGTCACCTGCGTTGGCCACAAATTTCCAGACGGCGGGCTGTCCCGGATGGAAGGAGGCGAGGTTGCGGAAATCCAGCGGTGAGATGAAGCCGTTGGCATTGACCCAGACCCGGATTCGTTTGGCCAACACGTGGCGGTCCACCGGCAGGCTGGCATGGAGGTTGGCACCGAGAACACAGTCGTATTTGGACTGGACCCGGCCCAGATCCACGCCCAAGCGCGCCATGGCGCCCAGACCATTGGTGAGCAGGATCAGGTCGTGCGGATGCGCCGCGGGCGGCGTATCCCGGGGCTCGGAGGCTAGCTGGCAGAGCCGGGCTTCCACGAGTGGATCGCCTCCGGCATGCCGGTCCAGAGTCAGTCGCAACGCCCCGGAACCGGGGCCTGGAAGGAAACAGGCAATGTGCATCCGGCCGGCCGCAATGGATTGAACGTGGGTGGCAGGCGATTCGGCTGAAATGTCCCCGCCCGCGTCGGGCCCTTGCAGGGTTGCCCGGAAGGGCGAGGTGTCTTCAATCAGCAGCCAGTGTTCGGGCGGGATGGGCGTGACCCTATGCTGGTCTTGGAGGTGCCAGAGGATGACCTTGGGATAGCCGTTGTCGGCAAAGGCTTTATCCAGAGCGGCCAGAAGATCCGTCCGGGCAAGATGCGGATCCATCCGGGAGGTTGCGCGGAGAAAGCCGGCTGGGGAATCATCGACCCTTTCGGCCAGTTGCCGCCAATCGAAGCGGCCGAGCGCATCGGGTGAGAAGCTTTTTCCCAGAGCCTGCAGCGCCCAAGCGGCCCGGGCCCGGGCGCGGCGGTAGGCATCGCCTGCAAGTCCCAAGGGTCTTTCCGTCGGGGCCAGGCAGTAGGCGGCTCCGGGGTCCAGTTGACAAATGTTTTTTTGATGCGCACTCGGATCCCCCGGGGGCGTCTGGCCCAGCAGTTCAAATTTGAAGGCGGAGAGTTGTTCTTTCAGCTCCAGCAGCTCGAGGGTCCTGCTTCTTTCAACATCGGTGTTCACCATTACCAAGACCGCATCGTTGCCTTCGGCTGACTCGCGGAGCAGGGCCAGAATGGGGGAATCCAAGGTGCTGAGGCGGGTGATCCGGGCGCCATCCAGAAAACAGGGATGGTCGGCGATAAGGCGGTTGAGCCGGGCCAGTTCGGGTATGAGGTTTTCGCGGCTGCCCCAGTTCAGGCCGGTGGAGCCGTGGACCTGGATTTTTTCGGGGGCCAGCCACTCGCCGCCGCAGGTGAAACCAAAGCCCCCGCTCGCACTGGTCAGGGCGCAGAGGCGGTGGCGCAGCAGCGCCCAAGTGCGGCCCCGCTTGGCCAGGCGTTCGTTGTCGTGGGTTTCGCTGTAATGAACGTAAAGGCCGACCTGCTCGGATTGGCGGTTGGAATAGTCGAGGTATCGGGCCACCTCGGTGCCGGAGTAGTTTTGAAACAGCTCCGAGTAGGCCCATTGCATCCCCCCTTCGGTGAGCAGGGCTTCGGTGGTTTCAAGCGCTCCGCCCAGTCCCTCCAGCAGAAAGAGCGTCTCGGGGAATTCCTGCTGGACCCGGGCGATGATGTATTGCCAGGCGGCCAGCGGCACCTTGTAGCCGGCATCACAGCGGAACCCGTCCACTCCGCGCCGGCACCAGATGAGCAGGGTTGTGGAGATTTCGTCCCATAGGGCGATATCGTGCTGCTCCAGTTCGACCAAATCCTCCCATGTATTGCCCCAGGCCCCCGGACTGGCGAAGGATCCGTCTTTGTTGCGCAGGAACCACTCCGGATGGTTTTCCTGAAGGGTGGAACCCCAGCCGGTGTGGTTGATGACGATGTCCAGAAACACCCGGCCCCCGAGCCGGTGGGTGGCGCTGGTCAGTTCCCGGAACTGGTCCACGCCGGTGGAGCGTTTGTCGAACACGACCAGCGCCGGATCAATTGCGGTGAGATCCTGTGCGGCGTAAGGGCTGCCGAACCGGCCGAATCGGGCGTAGGTGGTGGGCGTGGGATTCACGGGCAACAGATGAAGGATTCGGCAGCCCAAGGTTCCCAGAATATGGGGGAGTTGCGCCACCAGATCGCGCAACTTGCCGGAGGGCGGGATGACGGTATAACCGAGTTGATCCAAGGGCTCGAGCCGGGCCGTCAGGGCGGGGTTGGCCGTGCTTGCCGCTTCTTTGCCGGGGCCAAAGAGCCGTGGGAAAGCGCAATAGATGGTGTTGGCGGACCGGTAGGTATCGGGATGAACGGCTAGTCCGAAGTCCGGGCCTTCGGGCCAATGCTGCCAGCCCCGGGGATCGAGCAGGTAGGCTTTGGCCTTGAAGTAACCCGGTTCGGTGAGCGGCAGTTCGAGCGACCAGCCGTCACCGTCTTTTGGCATGGGGAGGTCGCGCCAAGAAGCGCCTGCCAGCGGAAGGCCCCGGGTATGGGCGTCGAAAATTTCACGACGGAGCAGGTCGCCCCGGCCGAGGTTGGTGCGGAGCCGGGCCTGCCAGCCCGCCGGCCGGCCGCGCGGATCGCCGCTGCGCACGGTGAACCGCAGTTGATCGCCGACGAAGCGTTGTAAACGTCCTCCCGGCGCCGGTGTCATCAAGGGAATGGGTGTTTCCATGGTCACAGCCGAATTTGGCACACTTAAAAAACCAGTTTTCGCCCCAATTGCAATGCCTTAGTTGCGCCTGAGGGCCTTTCGCGGCGGCGCTCAAAAACAAGACAGCGGTGTCTTGACCCTGCCGGCGGGGAAGAGGGCTTTGCGGGTTATCGCCGAAAAAACCTCCATTTGCCACATGGCCAGCGATTTGCTTGATCGGCCTTGTCCGGTTGGAAGTCCTGCCCCGGTCGGGGCGGGTTTTGACCGGTTAAAAATACGATATGGCGAGCACACTCAGCCCTGGTGAGGAAGCCCAATTGGCCCAGACCATTGAGATGTTTGAGGTCATCACGGAGTCCCAGCCTCAGGATTATCAGTCACTGGAAATTCTTAAGGAGGCCTATTCCAAGGCCGGGCGCGAGCCCGATGTCGTCAAGACTTCCAAGCGCATCGCCCAAGCCTATGTGGACATGGGCCAGTTGTCGTCGGCGATTTTGGAATATGAGACCATCCTGCAGCGTTTGCCGCAGGACCTTGACGCCCAAGCCGCTTTGGCAGGGATTGAAACCCGGGCCAATCAGTTTGCCCAGAGCCCGTCTCTTGCGGAGCCAGCCCCGGCCCGCGCCGCTGCGGAGGCTTCCGGATCGCCCCGGGGCAGCGTCACCGGCATGGCAGTGCCCGGCCGGGGCGAGGATGGCCGCGACAAGATGAGCAACGCCTTTGTTGAGAGCAAGGTCATCAGCGCGGGTGATTTCGACCTGTGCTGGGTCACGCCGGATTTCTCCCGGCCCCCGCAGTCCGTGGCCGAGCCGTTCATTCAAATACTGGCGGACAAGGGGATTTTGCCGGTTGAGAAGTCGCTTAAGCTGCTGGCGGACAAAGCGCGCACGGCATATCTGCCCTTGGAACGTTATGAGACCGACATTGATCTGGCCCGGACTTTCCCGGCTGCGGTTTGCCAGCGCTGGTGCGTTCTACCCTTTGACCGGATGAGCAAGTCTGTGCTGGTGGCGACGGCAAATCCTTTCAACCAGCAGGCGGCCCGGGAACTGGCCCAGGCCACGCGCTGCCGCATCCTCTGGTATCTTGCGTCGCCGACCGAACTTATGGCCCATCTCCGCAAAGCTTTTCGTTAAAATCATGCCTCCCCTCAAATCTTTTGGTGAACGGATTGCCGATGCCTTGGTTGAAGACGGTCTTTTGACCCCGCAGCAGGTGACGGAGTTGCTTGAGCAGCAGAAAAAGGGCGGCACACGCCTCTTCAAGCTGATTCTCGAGAAGGCCTACGTCAGCGAACAGGATATGGCCGTGTCCATGGGCCGGGTTCTCAACACCCCGCCTGTGAACCTGGCGCGCCTGACCATTCCCCCCGATATCGCCGAGCTGATCCCCCGCGAAATTGCCCTGAACCACAAAGTCATTCCCGTCTGGCGCCTGGACAACAAACTCTTCGTCGCCACAGCCGATCCGCTCAATGTGCTCGCCTTGGACGACGTGCGGCGAATCACCCGGCTGGAGGTCACGCCGTTGATCGCTCCGGAAAAGGCCATCCTCGACAAGCTCAGCGCGCTGGACTCCGCCAAGGGCGGCAGCATGGAGGATCTTATTGCCGACGCCCAAAAAAGTGCGGAGGCCGGCGAGGAGGATGAAAAAGTGGAGTTCGCCCGGGAATCCGTCGAACAGGTCAGCCTCGACCAGTTGGCCGCTTCCAGTGAGGAGGCCCCGGTGATCAAGCTCGCCAACCTCATTCTCGTTCAAGCCATCAAGGATCGGGCCAGCGACATCCACATTGAGCCTTTTGAGAAGAGTGTCCGCCTGCGCTATCGGGTGGATGGCGTGTTGATGGATGCCACCCCGCCACCCAAGCAGATGCAACTGGCCTTGGTCTCCCGCTTCAAGATCATGAGCAGTCTGGACATTGCCGAGCGGCGTCTGCCTCAGGACGGACGCATGCGGGTGCGGGTGGGGGGCAAGGACTACGATCTGCGCGTTTCCATCATGCCCACCGTGCATGGGGAGAAAATCGTGCTCCGCGTTTTGGACAAGTCCAATCTCTCGGCGAGTCTGGACAAACTCGGGCTGGATGCGGGGACCTTCAAGCAGTTCAAAGCCGCCGTTGATGCCCCGCATGGTTTGATTCTCGTCACCGGTCCCACCGGTTCGGGTAAGACCACCACCCTCTATTCCGCGCTTAACGAGCTTAATAGCCCGGCTTATAACATTGTGACCGTAGAGGATCCTGTGGAATTCCAGATCCCGGGTATTAATCAAATTCCCACAAAAAAGGAGATCGGCCTTACCTTCGCCAACGCCCTGCGCTCCATCCTGCGCCAGGACCCCGATATCATCATGATCGGGGAAATCCGTGACACGGAGACGGCGGAGATCGCCATTGAGGCCGCCTTGACCGGCCACCAAGTGCTTTCAACCATGCACTGCAACGATGCGGCGGGAGCCATCGCACGGCTTGACGACATGGGGGTTGCGCCATTCTTGATTTCGTCCTCGGTGATTTTGTCCTGCGCCCAGCGCCTGATGCGCCGCATCTGCTCCCACTGCAAGGAGCCCGTCAATTATCCGGCCAAGATGTTTCAGGATCTTGGGATCGATCCGCGCTTTTTCGACGGAGTGACGCTGCACCGGGGGCGCGGATGCGACCGCTGTAAAAACTCCGGTTACGCCGGCCGGCTGGCGATTATTGAGGCGATGCCCATTACCGATGAGATCCGGCGGCTGATCATTGATCGATCCAACACGCAAGAGCTGAGCAAGATGGCGGTCAGCCAGGGCATGAAGACCCTTCGCATGGTCGCTCTGGACCGGGTCCGTGAAGGGGTCTCCACCTTGGAGCAGGTGCTGGTATTGACTTCCGCGCATTGATGGGGCCGGTGACCGGCTCAAGAGTGGGGGGATTGCAGCAAAACAGGAATGTAAGCCGGGAATTCAAGGCCGGGCTTCCCTCCATTGGTTTGTTGACTCGCTCACCAGGCACCCATGCCGAACGGGTTGGCGTCACTTGGAAGCCGGTGTCAGAAATTGCGGGTCGGTGCCGTGAATGGCGGGGGGGGCATTTGCCGCGTTGGCGTCGGAGCAAGCAGTGCCGGTGCCAGAGTGGGGGCTACCGGGGCCGCAGGGGCCTTGGGTGCCGCCGAAGACCCGGTGTAGAGGGTTCCGCCAGCGGGTGATGCATTCGGGTGCTGGGTCGAGGGGACGGAGAGGATGGAGCTGTTGAAGCTCGCAGGCTTGGAAAGCGGAGCGATTTTCGCTGCGGTCAGGGTGACGGGTTGTTCAAAATCGATGATGCGTTTGAACTCCGTGATTTGGGCCTCGTGCTCCCGGCGAGCCCGGAGTTGTTCTGGGCTGATTCCGCCGGTGCCCGGCAGGAAGTTGCCCGAGGAGACGGGTTTTCCGGGGTTTAGTTCAGGGGCGATAAGGGCCCGCAATGAGGCGGGCAGGGCATTGAGCGGGTTGGCTGCCGGATTGGCGGACCAATCGGATTTGCCCGCCTGCTCGCCGCCGGAGGTGTCGGTAGTCTTCAGGCTTCCGGGGCTTCGATTGGCTTGGTCGCCCGTGTGGGTCAGTCTCTGGTAATAACGCTGCATGACCGTTGTCGGAGCGCTCTCTTTTCCATCGGCATTATGTCCGGATGGCTTCAAAACGTTTCCGGAAAGTGGTCCCCGCATCAACTCCTCCGGCGTGGCGAAAATCCAGTTGCGCTGCAGGTCCAGACGGTCCTGGGTCTGCCGGTCCACTCTGCGGGGCGGGGGCGAGGGGAGCATTTGTTCGGGGTGCGATTCGCGGCCGGAGCTCTCGAGAAAGGATTGGGGTTTACCGAAATTCTTTTCCCAGTCCTTCAGGTTTACTCCCTTGGTGCCCAGACGCGGGGCCGGTTCGACTTGGGTTGTGGAGGGAGACTTGGGCTGCGCCACGACCGGGTTTGCCGGCTCCGCCGCCTGCAGCCGTCCCCAATACAGGACGAGCGCCAGCAACCCTGCAATTCTCCGGTGATGCACGATTCCCAGATTCATGATTAGGGGAGTTTAGCGTGAAATATCCGCGCCGTCAAAAAATTGCCGCGCATCTCCGCGCAGACGATTCAGTCTGACTCTAATTCCGCCCCGGTCCGGTGCACCGCGGTGATGTCGGAGCAGACCCCGCGCTTGGAGGTTTCCACAAAGGTGAGAAGGGTTTGCGCCGGCGCGCCGGTAAACTCGGATCGTGCCGCCGCCACCGCCGTGCGCAGGTTTCTTCCGCCCCGGAACAATTCCCGATACAGCCGTTTCAATTCCAGTCGCTGCGCGCCGCTAAAGCCGGCCCGGCGCAACCCGATCACATTGAGCCCGCAAATCTCGTTGACCCGCAGCGCCACGCAGTAGGGGGGGAGATCCTGGCTGATGGCGGCGCAGCCCTGCATGAGGGCCAGAGTGCCGACCCGGCAGAATTGGTGTACCGCGCAGTTGCCGGAAATGAACGCGCGATCCTCCACCACCGCATGGCCGCCCAGCAACGCGCCATTGGCCAGAATCACGTGCCAGCCCACCACACAGTTGTGAGCCACATGCGACCCCGCCATCAGGAAATTGTGCGAGCCGATCAACGTCTCGCCCTCCGGCTTGGTGGCCCGGTGGACTGTGACATGTTCGCGGAAAACATTGTTGTCCCCAATCCGCACCCGGGTCGGCGCCCCGTTATATTTCAAATCCTGCGGCGCATCCCCGATGACGCATCCGGTATGGAACTGGTTGTGGGCGCCGATGGTGGTGGCGCCGGTCAGATGAACGTGGGGACCGACAACGCACTGCGGGCCGAGCTCCACGCCCTCGTCGATCACCGCATAGGGTCCGACGCGGGCGGTGGTGTCCAGCTTGGCTTTGGGATGAATCAGGGCGGTTGAATGAATCATTTTATCCCCCGAAGATAGACACAATATAAAGCGGAAGAAAACTGCTTTGTTGCCCGGTTGCAATCTCTTTTTACGTGCATACGAAGGCTGGTCCAATTTTAAGACGACTCTGAAGCGGCTCACAAAAAAGATTGCTGGTTCCACCTGCGACTGGATATCACTGAGGAAGTCTCCACTCGCGCGGACAGCTGCTCATGGATGTCTGGAACCGCCTCGCCAAGATCGATCGCATCAATCGTCGGAAACGGCTGACCTCGGGCTTTGCCTCGATCGCTTTTATGTCTCCGATCATGCCGGGTTTTGCTTCCGGGACTTCGTCGAGCTGGTTGGGCTGGCCGAGTGCGCCGATCAAAGCGCCTTGGGTGAATGGCTGCAGGCTCAATCCCCCAAGAGTGTTGAGGCGATCATGAGTGTCAACTGGGACTTGGTAGCTGAAGTGGATTTCTTGGAGCTCCAGAAGGGTGATCTGTCTATAGCAACCCCGGTCCAAAACAAATTCCAAGCTCCGAAGGAGCGGCGCAAAAGGCAGATGAGCAATCCCGGCAAATTTAATTTATTTTGCGCGTGTTCTTCGCCATCGCCGCTTTGCCGCACTGTGTCGCCCCTACCGGGGCTGCGGATCCATAGACAGACCGAGATGGTGGGGCTGCGCCTCCGGCTCTTGAAAGCAAGGCAAGAGGCCAATGGATAACGGACAGGGGGCAGGGGGATTCCGGTGCGAAGGACGGAGTGTGCAAGGAAAGCCCAAAGCAATGTTGCATGAGGAGGCCTTTGAGGCGCAATTGGCCGGCTATGATCTCAGAATTCTGGAAAAATAAAAGCCAAGAGCATTAGCAGCCATATCCTGACAAAGTCGGATTAGTCTGCCGGCGGTTGGCTAATGATTGGGGTTCTGCGGGATTCAGGAATTGAGGGGTTGACAAATGCCGGTTCCCTAGTCATAAATAGATCCGGAACCATCAAACACTCAAAAAAGTTCCAGCAAACCCCGCAACCTCACAAAAACATGTATAAAGCACTCCTCACAATTGGTCTGACGGCTTGCGCCATTTCGGGCGCGCGCGCCGACTACCAGTCCACGGTCTTGGCCGACGGCCCAAAGGCTTATTATCGGCTCAACGACGACACCAGCCGCTCGCTGGTCAATCTGAACAGCGGCACCTTGGGTGCCGTTGGAAACGGCACAAACGATCTCTCGGGTGTGTTCGGTGGCGCGGTGCATCCGTTCCCCGGTGCCATCGCCGGAGATCCGGATCGGGCTGAGTTTTACGATTACACCACCCGCACCGAAATCCCTTTCAATGCGGTGTTGAACCCTGCCAATAACAAGCCGTTTACCGTCGAAGCCTGGCTTTATCCGGCCACGGACCAAGCCAACGTTGGCATGGGTGCTCTCTGTAATCGCTGGACCAGTAATGGAAACCGGCAGGGCTGGGTGATGTATCAGCGCGCTTCCAACACCAACAATGCCGGCTATGCCGGCAACGGGCTGGGCTGGGAGTTTAGAATGTATGATGATTTGTCCACCAGCACGCGATTAGATGTGCTGAGCAACGTGCCTTTCCAGTTGGGTAAATGGCAGCATGTGGTCGTCGTGTATGATCCCGTGCTGGTCACCAATGCGATTCTCTCCATCTACATTAACGGGGTGAAAGCAAACCAAGCCGTCTGGAGCGGACCTACCCAAGGCTACGGCCCCTGCACCGGGGATCATGCCACGGCACCCAACGGGCAACCGGCCATGTCGATCGGAGGCTACAATAACGCGAACAGCGGGACGGCCGGCTTTGCCAACCCCTGGTTCGGCGGCGCGGACGAGTTTGCTTTCTACACCAACAAACTCACCGACGCCCAGATCCTGGCCCACTATCAGAACGGCACCAACGCCAACCGCGGCCAGTCCTACGATTCACTCGTTAAATCGGCAAACCCCGCGGTGTATCTGCGCCTGGATGAAATTGCGCCCAACTCGGACATCGCCAACAACTTCGGCGATCTCCGCAGCGCCGCCATCGCGACCAATTCCCCCGACGTCAAGCATCCGGCAGCCGGCTCCCTGCAGGGGCGCTCGGACAGCGGCGCGGCTTCTTACCACCGTCGGAATGGCGGTGCCACCACCGACCTCCCCTATCAGCTCAGTAATAACCCTGACTGCAGCGTTCCTTTCACTTTCGAGACTTGGGTGCGTCCGACCAGCGACAACCAGAATCCCGGCGCGGCGCCGGTATGTAATCGCTACGTTAAATCAGGGCATCGCACCGGCTGGGCGATTTTTCAGCGTGCGCCCAATGCCAGCTATTCGGGCGTTTCGGGCTACTCCGGCGTCGGCTGGAATTTCCGGATGTATGATGGCCTGAGTACCAGCGGCCAGGACGTGACTACCGGGGTTCCTTATACCCTGAATCAGTGGCAGCATTTGGTGTTCACTTGGGAACCCTATTTTCAGCAGGGTGGCGGGTATGGAAACAACGAATACACAGGCGTGCTGACTGCGTATTTTAACGGTGTGCCGGTGGCAACCAATACGGCTGCGAATTACGCCTCGAATGTCAACCCGACCGAGGACGGCTCAATGCCCTCGGACTTTGCCGTGGGTGCCTATAATGCGGCTTCGGGACTTGGCGGTAATCCCTATGAAGGAGACGTGGATGAACTCGCTTTTTACAACGCCATTGTGCTCACACCGGCACAAATTCTGGCACACTATCAGGCTGCCACCAACCCGAGTTACGGCACCAACTATGAGACTCTGGTTTATACTGCCGGGTTGCTAAGTCAAACCATACCAGCGGCGGAGCGCACCGGGCTTCCGACCACTTATCTTAGGCTCAATGATCCGGCCTATTCCCCGGCTAATAACAGCGGGACGGCCGGGTTCGTCGCCAATGGGAGCCTGGTAATGACCACTAATATTCAAGCCGGTCCGCAAACTCCAAGCTATGTCGGCTTCGACGCATTGAACTCGTCGTTGCCGCTGGATGGGGTTAAGCAGTGGGCCAGTCTTGGAAATCCGCCCGCCCTAAACATTTCCGGCCAGATCACTCTGGAAGCGTGGATCCAGCCTGGCACTCCGGGACTTCCCATGGAGCGAATTGTCTCCCACGGTCCTGACACCGTCACCACCTATCCGGCTCAGGGTTTCCCCGGTGCCATCACCAACACGAGCGAGGTGTTTTTGAGTGTGGACGGTTATGGTGCCGCCTACTCTGTGGGTTGCGCGCAATACAGCGCCGCAACGGAGGTCACCACGACTTATGAAGCAAGCGCGGCGGCATCGGTCCTTGATTTCGGATCCTCGGCCTGGGTGCATTTAGTTGGAACCTACGATGGGGCCTACTGGAACCTTTACACCAACGGGGTGCTTGCCGCCAAGCAGGCAGCCGCCACGGGTGCTTTGGCGGTGAATAGCGGTGACTGGGCGATTGGCTCCACCGGAAACGGTTGGGCGGATAACTTCACCGGTAACATTGATGAGGTTGCTGTCTATTCCAAGGCGCTAAGTCCGGCACAAGTGGCCAGCCATTATCTGGCGGGCAAATTGGGCAGTTCGGCCATCAGCATCGTGCCCACCACGGGTGGTCGGGTGATCATCACATGGCCGGCTGGAACGACTTTGCAGCAGTCGAGCACGCTCAACGGTTCTTATACTGCGGTTCCCGGTTCACCAGTTTCGCCGCTAACGGTTTCCGCTGCTGGCAATAAGTTTTACCGCTGGTCGATGCCCTGATTTTGAGGGCGGATCTGGTTTGCCAGTTTGATTCAGTAAGCAAGGGGCCGGACTATGTCCGGCCCCTTTTTTGTGCGCCTGGCAGGGCGTATTGACTTTTTGGTTAAAGTCCGATGCATACTCGGCAAGGGAAAGTTCTAGCCAAACAGTAGAGGTCTCCACCGCGAGGTTTAACCCGAAGACATTTGCAGGCGAAACGCTGGTCTGACGAACAGGAATCACATCTGAGGCAGTCGCGGCGGATGAGGAGGCCACGAGACTCAAACTTCAGTGGTTGCACGGAAGCTGCGGAGGTATCGGATACGTTCGGGCCTTTTGCCGCTTGGTCTGTTTTGCGGAACCTGCAACCAAGAACCACGCCAAACCGGATAATGTTCAACTGTTTTGCTGTTCGCTTTACCGTTTGCCGCTTTTGTCTCCTTGGGCGGCGCTGCGCGTCTGTCGATCAGCTCTGATCTGTGGCAGCGCTCATAAAGCGGCAGCCCGGTTTTTTAAACGCACTGCGGTCATAGGCCGCCGGGACAGGGTGGGGCGGTGACACGGAAGGCGAGGGATGTTTGTTCTGATCGTTTTCAAAAGGGGGTTGTTTTTTATTGCCCTCTCTGGAGAATCATTCCGTGCAGAAGCTTGGTAAAAATCAGGGGGCCTATCATGGGGAAACCATTGAGCTTTTAACGTTGTTGGGGCAACTCACGGCGGCGGCCCAGGCTCGCGCTTGGTCGATCGAATCGTTTTTTCAAGTCGGGGATTTGAATTGGTATGCCCTGCAGCGCAACATTCCGCCCACCGCTTGCTCCGAGGCGTTCCGGCGCATTTACATTTCCGCCGGGATCCATGGTGATGAGCCCGCCGGTCCGCTGGCGGCCTTGCGCCTGATTGAAGCGGATCAATGGCCCGGGAACTCTCAGGTGTTCCTCCTGCCCTGTCTTAATCCGATCGGATTCCTAGGGAACCGGAGAGAGAATGCGGAAGGAAAGGACTTAAACCGTGATTACAGGCACTTGCACGCCGCCGAGGTGCGCGCCCATATCAGCTGGCTCGAACGCCAGCCCAAGTTTGATCTTTATTTCTGTCTCCATGAGGACTGGGAATCGCCCGGGTTTTATTTGTACGAGCAAAACCCGGATAGACAAACCGCCTTGGGGCGGGGGATGATTGATGCCGTTCGAGAAGTTTGCCCGATCGACTGCTCTGAAACAATTGAGGGACGGCGGGCGGAGCTGGGGGTGATTCACCCGGCGCAGGAGCCCGGGGAACGAGCCGACTGGCCGGAAGCTTTTTATATGATCACCCACAAAGCGCGGCTGGGTTACACATTGGAGGCCCCTTCGGATTTTCCGCTCGCGACCCGTGTGAACGCCTTGGTCAGAGCCGTTCATGCTGCGCTGGGCGTTCCTGCCGGAACAACCGGGTGAGCCTGCGCGCGGCTCATGCCCAGGGACCCGGAGGTGTTCAGGGCCCTGCCGGTGGTTCGAGATCTAAGCCGGCGCTGCCAATGGTTCAGGGGCGTCCGGCTTTCGGGCTGGGAGGTTTATGGTCACTCGCTCAGGGGTGAAGCCGGGCGTCGCGTTGCTTGAGCCAGGCTTGGCCCATTTCCGAGAGCGTTCTGGCCTTCAATACCCGTTCGGCCATGGGGAAGACGATGCGCTCCTCTTTGTCGAAGTGCCGGCGGCAGGCGGTCATCGCTCCAAGCAGGGTTTTCTTCGCTTCCTGAAGCGTCCGGGCCTTGTAAACCCTGGTTAGCATCGCTTCGATCTGTTCATGCTCGGCGTGGAAGTTTTCGTTCTGGCCCAGCTGCTCAAAGCAATGCTCCAAGGGCTGTAGGAAAAGATCGTCCTCAGTCCGCGAATGGGGCTCATGCAACCGCTGCACCACGGTTGCAAGGGTTTTGACCTCAGCCAAGGTTTTCAAGCGCGGTGCCACCGACTCGATGTGGTCGAAGAGGTTGTGGAACACGGCGTGTTCCGCCATCAGGATTTCGGTGATTTTCATGGGCGTTTTATTTGGTCCAGTCTTCAGTTTCCGGCCCCGGTAGGCCACCCGTTTTTTGCTCTTTTCCCACCCCGGCGCAAAGCTCCGGGTGGAGAACGCAAAAAACCGCGCGGAACAGGATCGCATACGATCCCGTCACCGCGCGGTCTGAGCCTGCACCGCAAGCCCGGGTTGCTTGAATCAGGCCTTGCCGCAGAACTCCTCGACGACCTGTCGGAAGTTGTTCTCTCCGGGCTGGACGATGCCGATTTCGCGGCGGGCGTTTTCCTCTGAATCGCTGGCGTGGGCGGCGTTGACCATGATGGTCTGTCCGAACTCGCGGCGGATGCTTCCGGGTGGCGCCTTGGACGGGTCGGTCGGTCCGAGCACGTCGCGGATTTTCCGCACGGCTTCCACTCCCTCATAGACCAGCGCGATGCAGCGCTCGCTGCCCGGTTTGGCCCAGTCCGCTTCGGGAATCTCCGAGGGTGCCTGGCCGGACATGAACTTGACGATGTTGTCGAACTGGTTGTCGCCGAAAGCCGGTCCGAGCAGCTCGCCGAGTTGGCCTTCTTTTTCGGCGGGAAGCTTGAATCCGAATTCCTTTTCCAAGGCGGCTTTGGCCTTGGCTGCCACCATGTCCTTGAGCTTGGTGCGGAGGACTTCGCGCACCGGCCCGTAGAACTCCATGGCCTGGGCCACGCTCATCCGGTGCACCTTGATGCCCACGATGAACAGGCCGGTACGGGAAAAGAAATCGATCACATTGCCCGGCCGGCCGGAGGGGAAGCGGAAGTTTTCGGGTTTGATGAGCACCAAGGTGCGCTGGGTCTTTTCCCCCGATGGGTAGCCGATGGTGTCTTCCAGAATGCCTCCGTCGGAATCGGAATAGCGGGTCCACAGCTTGAGCTTGGCCTCGCATTCCTCCGCGGTGGGCGGGGCCAGCACGGCCGGCTCGAAGTAACGCACTTGGTTGTCCTCGCCGATGATCAGGTCGCCGTAGGTGTCGCGGATTGTCTCGCCGCCGCGGCGTTCGGTGGTGATGTTGCCCACCACGGAGCGGGTCTTGCGCACGGCATCTTCGCCCTTGAAGAGCAGCACCATCGCCCGACGGCGGCGGCCGGTGGCGGGATCCGGGGAGAGGTTTTGAAGAATGTAATCGTGGATCAAGCTTTGAACCCGTGAATCCTGCGGGTCGTTCCGGGAAATGATCGCTTGGGAATACTGGTTCACCAGTTTGGAGCTGGGGGCGAACATGCGCGCTGCAACCAGTTCCAAGCCGGTGCGCGTGATCAGCCGGCTCAGGATCCCGCCAGTGCGGGATTTGTGCAGGGAATAAGGGGTGATGATGACGTAGGAGAGCTGTTGAGACATATTTTTATTGGACTGACGGGGGAGTGGAGGAGGCTGCGGTCTTGCCGTCCAGGATTTTGAACAGAACCGTTCCGCAAGTCGGGCATTTACCCTTGATCGCCGTGCGCCCGTTTTTCATGACCTCCTCGATGGCGTGGCTGATTTCCTTCTTGGCCTTGCATTTGATGCAATATCCTTCAGGCATAAATGTTTGTTTTCGCCGGACGCATCATGCCCCCGGTCAACTACTGAAAAGATCTTACGGGGACGGGGCTCCCAGCGTCAACTGTGAAATGGTCTTTTACCTCATAAGTGCTTCATCTTAAGACTCATGTGCGGCTGCGCTACCGCGCCTGCCGGAGCGCGCGCCGCAGCGGGGGTTCCATCTCCTGCGCCATCCGCAGGAAACCCAGATCGGAAGGGTGCACCCGGTCAACGGTTCCCTCGCCGTCGTCGCCCAGGAGGTGGCTGCCCGGGATATAAAAGAGGTTGTGGTCCCCCGCACGGCGGCACTGCTCGAAAATATGGCGCAGTTCCCGGTTCGACTGGGCATAGCTCGAACGGCGCGATGGGGTCACCTGCGCGTCACCCACCTCGAGATTTTCCACGAGCAGGATGGGGGTTTTGGGGTGGGCCGCGCGCAAGGTTTTGAGCAGCCCCGGCATGCGCTCAGCTACGGCCTGTGGCGTCATGTTCGGCAAAGGGTCCAGCACGTAAACCGCCGGGTCCAGTTCCGCCAGCAGCGTGCCGATCTCCGGTTCGCAAACCGCATTGCCCGAGAAGCCCAGATTGATGAACGTGCAGTCCACATGCCGGCTCAGGATCGCCGGATACGCCATGCCCGGGCGCGAGGCGGAGCAGCCCTGAACGATGGAGGTCCCATAGAAAGCGATGGGTTTGCGGCCCTTGGATCGGGGCGGTGGCGCCTCACACCGGGCTTCCCGGGGCACTCCAATCTCCAGCTTCTCCACCCCGTTGTAGAGGGGCAGGTAAAGCAGGCACTCGCGCCGCTCCGCACTCATCCCGGTGGTCAGGTGCTTCTCAGGCGTCATGGTTCGTTCGGGTCGGGCCGCACCCAGCCAGCGCCATCCCCCATTGAGGTGCACATACAGATCCACCCCGCTCACGCCGCTTTCAGCCATGTTCGGCCTGGCGAGCACCTCTTTGCGCAGCGTCCACCGCGCCGACAGTGCGGTGGCATCGGTCACAAAGCGGATGGCCAGACCGGCAGAATCATGGCTCAGGTTCCAAACCGCATCGCGCACCAAACCTTCGGCCTTGGCGGGCAGACGGTCGTAAAACTGCCGGGTATCGGCCCAGCCTTTTCCTTCAACGCAAAGCTCGCGGGCATCGATCCAGCGAAAGGGCGGCGCGCTGTTGGTGGTCTGATCCGCGGCCCTCAATTCGGCTCCGGGGCGGAGCAAAGCGAGCAGGCATAAGAACGCCGCCAGACCGGGTTGGTTTTTGGATGCGCGCGCTTCGCGAGATTCAAGCTTCAGCATGAGGCCAATGGTAAGCCCATGCGCCGGGGCCGCAACTCCAAGTTCAGCCAAGTTTAGCAGGGTCTGCATCCCCCGCCCGATGCGCCTCAAAGTGCGGATTTGGTTGTCGGCCAAAGTCCTTGGCGAAATTCCGGGTGGGTTTGTCTGAGGATTTTTGCAATCCGGCTCCGCTCTTCCGGGGGCAGGTAGGCGTAGCGCGGATCGGGTGCCGTTGGACTCAGGGCGCGGCTGAGCCGGACAACAATGAGTTGCTTCAATTCAGGAGGCAAAGTGCGGAAACAATCCGAATAGATGAGGTGGCTGCACCGGTTTTTGAACAGACGCCCCGCCAGTTGGAAATCCTTGAGGGAACCCCCGTCTTCACTTCGGGGCCCGCGCTCGCAAAAGGCCTTTTGAAAGGACTTGTCTCCCGCAAGTCCCGCCGGCAAGGGGGCTTCATTCCTCGAAAGCAAATTGTCCACCACGTCCTGGGCCGCCCCGTCAAAGACGTGCCGCACGCTTTCGTAGGCCGGTTCTCCGGTCACCGGCTCTTTCAATTCAAGTTGGAGGTTTTTCTGGTAGGCCAGCATCCGGCGACAGTCCATCCCGGCCCGGGTGAGGCTGTTTTGCACTGCCGTCTGGTGCTCGAAAACCAAGAGCGCAACGATATCGCTGCCCTCAGCCAGATAGGACTCCGTCGAAAAGAACTTGGAGAGGTGGAGTGTGTTGGCTCCGCGTTTGAGATCCACCACCAGCCGGTCATCTTTATCCTGAGCGGTGACATTACCGCGATGCAGGCTTTTGCCGTGCCTGCCCGTCACATACCAGCCCGCCCAGCGGTTCGTGAAGGGAGTGCGGAAATCCACCACCTCCGAACCGAACCGAAACAAGGGTTCGCCCGTTGTATCCGTGTAGACCGAGCGGGTGAAAACACCCGGAATCCCCCGCACAAACATCCCGCCATGACAGGTCATGCAATTGCCGTCCCGGACAAAGTCCGGTCGGGCCGCGTTCGGATCGAAGCTGTAAAAGACCGGACCGAGTTGCGGGTCGATGGCACAGATCTCAATCAGGCCTCCGGGCACCCAGCCCACATAGCAGGAGTCGGAAAAATAGAGGGCCCGGGGACGATGCGGTCCGATGGCTTCACGCTGGAAGCTGGTTTTGGAGAAAACGAGCAGCTGACTCTCCACCGGGATCCCAAGCTCCAGCAGGAGGCGGCGCACGATTTCTTTTCCGCCTCCCGTCCATTTCAATTCGCCTGATGCCATCCTGGCCTGTAACCTCGTCACCGCATCCTTGGCATGGGTGGTGGAGTAGCTCACGGGCGCTTGGTCATACTCTTCCACGCCTTGAGCCCCGGATGGAAAAGGGTTCAACAAGGCGAATGCCAGCAGCGCAAACATCGACAGAGGCCTCACCAAAGCGCGGTCTTTACCCGCCACTCCCAGGCCTGCCTGCCACCTGAAGCCGGATAGCTGTTGCATCAGGTCGATCAATTCTCCCTTTTTAAAAAGCCTTGAATCACAATTAAAACTTATAATCTAAAAACTGTGGGGAAGCAATAAGGAACGCAAGAAACGCCCCAGTCCCGGCAGGGGCGGCACGGTGCGGCAAGGAGCAACCGGCAAGGGCGAAGAACACGCGCAAAACAAATTGGATTTCCCTGGATTGCGCGTCTGCCGTTTGTGCCGCTCCTCCGGAGCTTCTAGAAAGACAATTCAGGCACGAAGTCCCGGTTGACACTCATGATCATGACCGCATCAACCCTCTTGGAGGATCGGGCCCGCAGTCATTCGCCCAAAGTGCCTGGACTGGCGCACTTGGCCAGCCCAATCAGCCCGGCGAGCACTTGGTCTTGCCCCAGCCGAGTCCGGCCAAGAGCTGCTGTTAGTGAAGGGGGAAATGCCGGCAGCTAAGTGACTGGTTGCAAGAGCGGAGTGTGGGGCCGGGTTCCGGGGCGTGGGATTTGTGCTGCGCCAGCTCCCGCAGCGGTCTAACCGCCGCATGGTGGGCGGGTGGGCGGCGAGGGAGATCAGGGAATTTAGGGCGGCGGCGAAGCATTGCCCCACCTTTGGCACCGGGGAGCGGATTAATAGGCTTATCAATCCGCCCCCGTGGATGGGGTTATTCCAAATCCGCCGGTTTGACGCCCGTCTTGAACTTTCCAAAGCCGAAGGGGCTGGGATGGTATTCGCCCACGTAATCCACATTCGCATGTGCCGGAATCTTTTTGCCCAAGCCGGTTTGCCACAGGCAGGCATTGACCACCAACCGCCTTAGTCCGGCGCTCTGCAAATCCGTCGCCGCTCCCATCGTGGTGGTGAGGATCTGGTTGGTCTTGCCTCCGCTGCCCTCGTAATTCCGAATCCAGACCAGCGGCATCATAGGATTGTTTTTCGGGCCGTCTAGCGGGGCGTCTGTCGGATTCATGCCGGTCAGAACCTGTCCTCGGACAAGCACCTGAGTGGTGGCGGGAAGATGGGTGACGCCGTAGACATCGGTTGGCCCCCAGATATCTGTGACGCCGCGGAGCAGGGGATGGGATTTGAATTCAGGGGAGATGATGCCGCGGGTGCTTTGGTGGCCGTGGTCGCCGTGGTGGTTGATCCACGTTTCGCCCAACACCTGCTGGCCGAAGCCGCCGGGCCAGGTCTTGCTCTGCCAGTCGTAGTTGGCGAAGGGACTCTGCTTGTTGCGGCTGTAGGCAAAGGCATGCGTGCTGGTCCGCAGCCCGATGACCGGCTTGCCGGCGTTGACATAATCCACAAAGTGTCTCATTTGCTCGTCGGGCAGCTCCCGGAAACGAAGCAGCATCACACACAAGTCGGCCGAGTCGAGCGCCTCCATCCCGGGAATGTTGGTCTGCAGGTTGGGGTCGATCGCGCCGTCCTTCGGGTTGATGGCAAATAGCACGGTGCAGTTGAACCCGTAACGCGCTGCAAGGATCTTGGCCAGCATGGGCAACCCCTCTTCGGAGCGGTATTCCTCGTCCCCGCTCAGCAAGACGATGCGTTTGCCATTGGCCAGATGGCCTTTGCCTTCATAGGTGGCCCAGTCTTTGGCGGTGGCCTCGGGCGCGGCGGTCAGTGTCAGAAAGGCGGCGAGCGTGAGGCAATGGAATTTCTTGATCATGGTTGGTGCTGGTGTTCGTGGGTGGGGATTGCTCCGCCGGATTTCAAATAGGCGAGCAGGTTGGAGATTTCCTCTTTCGAGAGGGCGTTGAGCAGGCCTGCCGGCATCATGGATGAGGAGCGGGCTTTCCGGGTTTTGATATCGGCCTTTTTCACCGATTGCATCAGCGTGGCTGCCGGTCCGGTTTGCAACATTAGGGATTCAGCGCTTTCGCTCAGGATCATTCCCGCGACTTCGTCGCCGTTGTTCAGTTCAAAGTCGAAGGCTTGGTAGCGATTGCTGATGATCAGCGAAGGTTCGAGGATCTGCTGTAGAACCAGGGTGGCGTTGTTCTGGTAACGCTGGAAAACATCGGTCAGTTCCGGCCCGTAATCGACTCCTTCCAGGCCGAGCTTGTGGCAGGTGATGCAGGCCAGACTGGAGAAAAGCTCCTTGCCGCGCGGGATGTTGCTGGCGGAATCCGCTTTGGCAGGGTCCTCCGAGAAGTCTGAAATTTTCCACTCGGTCATCTTCGGTGCCTTCGCGGCATGCCTGGCCAGATAGGCGTCCACATCCGTGACCACCGCCAGGGTGCCAACCATCCGCCGCCAGTGACCCGGAAAGGTGCAGACGTATTGGTAATCGCCCGGTTCCGTGGGGGCCACAAAGCTCAGCCGGGCCTGGTGTCCGGGTTCGACCAGCTTCATGGACTGGAGGATTTTCGGGGATTTCGGGGTGTAGAGTCGTCCTTGAGCGTCCGGTTCGGCCGTCATTTTTTCCGCCGCCAAACCGATCTCCTCCACCGCTCCGGGTTTGACCACCACCAGGTTGTGCGGCATGGAGTCTTCGTTGATCAGGACGATTGTCAGCGGTTTGCCGGCCTCGACCACGATCAGCGTTTTGTTATAGAGCATCTGTTCCTGAATGGTGCGGATCACGAACACACTTACCCCCAAGGCGCGCAGTGTTTTATTGAAGTTCGCGGCCCGGTCTGCCGGCAGAAGCGTCGTCAGTTCGGTGGCCATTTGGAAGGCCGTGACCGGCCCTGTTTCGGTGCGCCCCTCAACCGGTATATTCTGCAGGTATGACACCAGGCTTTCCACCAGACCTTGGGCGCTTTCCTTGGGCCAAAGTCCGCGGGGAATCCGCTGTAGACCGGCCAGAGCCGTCTCGCGCTCAACCCCGGATTTGAGCAGTCCGGCCAGCGTGGTGAAGGTTTCCACGTCATGGCCGGGGATCGATGGGATGGAGCTCATCGCGGCGCGGCGCAGTCCCGGCGGATCGGCCAGATGCAAGAGCGGTTCGACTTTGCCATAAAAGGCGGATCTCAGCTTTGCATCGCGGATCAGAGGCAGGCTTAGGATCAAATCGGCCTGCTGGTCTGGGTTGGCGGTGGTTTCTTTCCACACCCGGTCCCCTCCATTGTCCGCGAGGATGAGGCCCGCGAAGGCGATCTGGCGGGTCAGAGGAAGTTGGGACGCGGCGGCGGTTTTTTCCAGCGCGGCGCGTTTTGCCGCCAGATCGGCGGGTGGCGATTGGAGCACGAGGGTGGACAGATCGCGGAGGACATCCTGAGAGGATTCACCTTTGTTATCCAGGACTGCCAAGGCGTTGAGCAATTCAGTCAGCGCATCCGAGTGATGCAGTTTGGCCAGGCCCTCCACTGCTTCCGCACGGTATTTCCGGTCCAGTCCCTTGCGCTGCAGCAGGGCCGCATAGACGAACTCTCCCCGGGGCGCCTCTGAGAGTTCCTTTGTGGACAGGCGTCCCAGAACATAGGCCGCTGCCACCGGGCTCTTTGGCAGGAAGAACGTTTTGTTGGTTGTTTCCTCAGCCCGGGCCGGCTGCCCCACCGTGGTGGAGAGGCAGGCGGCCAGAAACAGATTGCGCAAGGATCTGCAGGTGCTCATGGAGTGCGTGGCTGGCAGTCGCTTAAGGCTTGGTATACTTGTCGAGCTGCTTCATCGTTTCATCGAGGCAGTATTTGATGTAATAATCCGGCTTGTTCGGATCGGTTTCCTTATCCAACGCCGACAGGGCAACCTCCGCCGCCTTGGCGGTTTTGAAGAAACTGCAAGCACGGATCGCTTCCAGACGGACGCGGGGGCTTTCGTCCTTGACCTGCACTTCGAGCAGGGTCAGGGGGTCTTTGACCCGGTCGCGCCAGTAGCACAGGACACGGGTGGCCGCCGCGCGGGCGTGGTAGTCGGGGGAGCGGAGCATTCGCTGGAGAAAAACCTCATCCACAACGTTGTGCCATTGATGCACCCAGAGCGCCTCGGTCAGGTGATGCTCATAGTCCTTGTCCTTTGGATCGAGGCCTGCGACCCATTTTTTGAGGGCGGCAATCACTTCCGGGCTTTCATGCTTGCTTAGTTCGATTTTGGCGCGGGTGCGGACGTCGTTTTCCGGGGTCGTGAGCAGGTCGAGCAGTTTGCCGACCGGTTCCCCGTCCACCTTGGCCACCTTGAGCAGGGGACGGCCTTCGTAGGTTATCCGGTAAATCCGGCCGTGCGACTTGTCACGATGGGGATCGCGGATGTGATGTTGCATGTGGCCGATCAGGGGTTTGGCCCAGTCGGCAAAATAGATGGAGCCGTCGGGGGCCACGCAGACGGCGCTGGGGCGGAAGTTGGGGTCATCCGAACTTACCAGGCCCTCGATTTTTTCAACGTCTTTGCCGGCGGCATTCTGGACGCGGGTCACGCCCAGAGTTTCGCCCTTCAGGCCGGAACCCTCTTCGGTGACTTTGACGCGGTAGATGCCCTGAAATCCGATGACATTGCAGTTGAGGAAATTGCCTTGAAACTCCTCCGGGAAATGGCGGCTCGAGATCAGGCCCGTGCCGGGGCAGGGGCGGGAAGGCCGTTTCCAGAATTGTTTCATGCCCGCATGCTTTTTCGGATAGTCGATGAACCCGCTGAAGGCCGGGCCGAAGAAGCTCTCGTTGCCGGTCGCGTCTGTGATGAAGTCGTTCCCCCAGTAATCAAAGACCCGGCCGTGCGGGTTGGCAAAACCATACGCCACGTAACGCTCGAATTTCCCCGTCAGCGGCTCAAGCCGGTAGATGCAACCATCCTCGTTTCGCACAGGCCCGGTGGCCGTCTCCACTTGCGTGCGGTGGAACACGCCGTCGCTCAAATACGTCGCGCCGCCCGGATCCATCACCAGTGCGTTGGCCGTGTGGTGCGAGTCGGCCGAATCCATTCCCATCAGCACCCGCTCCTTCCAGTCCGCCTTCCCATCCCCGTTCGTGTCGCGGGCAAACCACAGGTCGGGTGCCTGCATCACCAAAACCCCGTCCTTGTAGAAGGTGAAACCCGTCGGGCAGTTCAGGCCGTCCAGAAAAGTCGTCATCTTGTCCGCCTTCCCATCATGGTTGCGATCCTCGAACACCAGCAGCTTGTCGGTCACCGTATCCGTCGGCGTCAGCTCCGGATAGCTCGGCCAGGCCGCAACCCAGAGCCGGCCCTTGGTGTCGAAGCCCATCTGCACCGGGCTGACCAGCTCGGGATAGTTTTCTTCGCTGGCGAAGAGCGTCACTTTGCAGCCCGGCGGAACCGTCATGTGTTTAATGGCATCTTCCCCGCTGAGAAAAGGGGCAATCTGCGGCTTGTTCGAGGCAATGCTCTTTACCGGGGGCAGGTTGGAGTCGTCCACCTTCAGATCTCCACCCTTGGCCACAGCCCAGATGCGCGCATCCCGGTTGGCCGTCTTCACGTCCCGCTGCGCCATCTCATCCTGCATGATGTCGTAGTTTGAAATCTCCGGACCGCTCTTGCCGTCTTTGGGGAACTTGAGCTGCGAACGGCCGCCATACACGTTGAAGCCGTCCACGGTGCGGTAACGGGCGTGCCACTCGGCATTCTTGTCCAACACCGCGGCGCGCAGCTTCTCAAATCCGGACGTGGGCGCTTTCTGGCCAATCAGTTTGGCGAAGATCGCCTGCGCCAGCAGACGGTCGCCTGCATCGGTCAGGTGCAGCGTGTTGAAGGTCAGATGGGTGTCCAGCTTGGCTACCTGAGTGTAGAGCTGCTGCGAAATGTGGAACAGGTCGACGAAGGGCACGTCGTTGGACTGAGCCACCTCGGCCATCACCGCGGTGTATTTTTCCAGGTTCGCATTGTTGGCCGCCGGATCAGGCATGTTCGGATCCTTGAGCTTTTCATTTGCGATGGGCGCGAATAAGACGACGCGCGGGGCCCCTTTGCCACTATAGTTCTTTGTCTTCGCATCCTTCAGGAATTTGTCCACGTCCTGCTTGAACTTGTCCAGCCCCGCTTCGCCGGCGAAGGATTCGTTGCATCCGAAAAACGCAAGGATCACATCGGTCTTGGTCTTCGTCAGCCACTGGTCGGGGGAGCCGAAGTTTTCCGACCGGCGCCGCAGGGCCACCTCATCCCCGGCCACGGCCAGGTTGCGGAAAACCAGATCGTGTTTGGGGAATTGGGCGACGAGGTAGGTTTCCAGCCAGCCATCGTGCTGCATGCGGTCGGCCAAGGTGCCGCCAATGAGCGAGAGGTGGTCGCCCGGGTTGAGTTGGAGCGCCGCGCCCAAACTCCGGAGCGGAGCGGCGGCGCAACAGAAGAGGAACAGGGCTAGGAACAGGTGTTTTTTCATCGTAGCAGGTTTGGTTTTATGGATTAAAGCGCAAAGCAAAGGACGGCCTGGCCGTCTTTTTATTCATCCGCCCGTTCCCCGGGCACGGGTCATTTCCAAGCATCGGTGCGGAACGGCGAGGCTGGAAGCCCCGCGCCGTTGTAGAGATTGCAATCCGGATTGTCCTGCCAGGCGTAACGCACGGCGGCAGGGTTCTTCACTGCGGGATTGGATACAACCACCGTTTTGCCGGCAATCTCCGCCCGGGCCGGCAGCCATTGGCGATCGGCCCCGGCAATGGTAAATCCTCTCAGGTCGCCTTCTTTGGACATTAAGCCCCCGTCGGCGTGCGTGAATTTAAGCACCACTTCGCCGGCCCGAAACTCCTGACCCGCCGGGAGTGGACCGGAGGTGGACCCGACTGGTTTTCCGTAGACCGTGCCCAGAGCCCACAGTGAGAGACGCCGGGCCGTTTCCTGCTTGTTCTTGGGATGAATGTTGCCCGCCTCACCGATATCCACCGTGATGGCCATGCCGGTTTTGGGCAGTTCAAGCGCCTTGAGCTGGCCTTCGCGGACCAAGCACCAGGCTTCGGCGCGCTCCTTGTAGTTCGGCAGCTGCGCCCAGCCAAACGGAAAATCAATTCCCCAGCGCTGACGCCAATCTTTCACCAGCAGCATCAGCTGCGAATGATAATTAACCGACTGCTCAATGCTCCGCGCATTGGCCTCGCCCTGATACCAGATCACCCCGGCAATAGAGTATGGGATCAGCGGAGAGATTTTGCCGTTGAACAGGTCGCCGCGTCCGTCGCCGGGTTTCGCCTGCTGCGCCTCGGGCGAAATCCATGATTCGATGGATGTCGCGCCCACCGAAGAGTTGATCAGTCCGACGGGCACGTTCAGCGCCTTGTGCAGTTCGCCCCCGAAGAAATACAGCACGGCAGAAAAACGTCCGATCGTCTCCGGATTACAGACCTTCCAGGTACCGACGCAGTCGGACTGGGCGTTGGTGGCACCGCGGGATTCGACCTTGAACATGCGGATGCGGGGCTGGTCCGATTCCGCTTTGGTGGCGGGAAAGTTTCTGGCCTCCTGGGCGGGTTGGGCCATGTTGGATTGCCCGCTGCCCAGCCACACTTCCCCAACCAGCACATCGTGCACGATCAGAGTGTTGCTTCCCTGCACCTGCAATGAATAGGGTCCGCCGTTTGGCAGGGGCGGCAGTGAAATCATCCATTTCCCCCCGGGCGTTGTGCGGGTCGTCTTGGTTTTTCCGGCGATGCACACGCTCACGCGCTCGCCCGGCGCGGCCCAGCCCCAGAGCGGGGCCTTGCGATCCTGCTGTAAAACCATGTGATCTGAAATGATCGACGGCAGTCGCACATCGGCCCTGACGCCAGAGGTGGCGGTCCAAAGTAGCCCGGTGCCCAAGGCCAGGCGCAATGCTGTAGAAAAAGAGTTCATGGCCGGTTTTTATGACTGAGAGAGAATACTGCCATCCGTGCCGCAGGCCTCCAAATAGAGTTTTCGAAGAGGCTGTAGTTCATTTGTGTCGGGTCCACCCTTTGGCCTGCCGTAGTCCGGCAAAATTCAGCCGTTTCCCCACGCCGGGTTGGCCGTCTTTGATTCCACATCAGCATCGGTCACTACCCCGGGTCTTGACGTTCCCTTAAGGTCTGTCCGCGTAGGATATTTGCCTGGGGTGGGGAACACTTTTGGCACCGGGGTAGGCGGGCCGCAATTTGGGATCTTCAAGCTGTTTTTCGCCAGGGGCGGTCGTCCACTGACTTTTTCAGGAGACGGAGAATTGAGGATCCTTTGTTTTGGGTGCGGGCAATGATGTGTGAATCAGCTGCGAAAAATCTTGCCCGATTTTCTTCCTCTGCCATAATTTGATTCTGCGCTGTTAACTGGCGCAGCGTTCCTTGTCCTCGATCACTTTCCGGTCGGGGTCAAAGTAAACAGTAGCCTCGGTAGCTCAATTGGCAGAGCAGTTGACTCTTAATCAATTGGTTGACGGTTCAAGTCCGTCCCGAGGCACCACTTCTCCCACCCTTCCAAACTACCAGAAAATGGCTGTTTTATGGCATTTTTGAGGTGTTTTAACGCTTTTTTGCCTCTTTTTTAAGTTAGATCGGCTTATTCATAGCATTCGATCGGTATGCCAGAAGTGGCCTTATAATGCCTTGAAATACTGTAATAATACTGTAATCTGGAGGTCGATGAAGGTGTCCAAGATCAAAATTACGACCAAGTCCGGCAAGAAGGAGGATCGTTGGAGGCTGTCCTACTACAGCGCTCTACTGCGTGGAAATGTCCAGCGCCGGTTTCGCACAGAAGAGGACGCACGGGCAGCCTGGAAAGAAGTGGTCAAACGCCGGGTTAAGGGTTTGCCCGCACCCGTTGTTCAGGCGAACGCATACGAATTGGCAGATATTGCTGCCGCCCTAGACATCTGCCGGCTGCACAACACCCGGATCATTGATGCGGTGAATGGGTTCTTCTCAGGAAAGGCTGCAATGACTGAGGCCAATCGGAAGAACGCCGCTATCCCCGGTCTGGATGATCTCATTGCCTCTTTCGTCGCTGAAAAGTCTTTGGCCGGTTGTCGGGAAGCCACACTCAAGTCTTACCACGCCGCGATCAAAGGGATGGCCAGATGCTTGAAAGTTTCGCTGCCGAGCGCCACCACCGCAGACATTGACCTCGGAATGGGCACGGCAGACATAAGCTCGGTCTCCAAGAACACCTACCTGCGCAATGCCCAGGTCTTTTATGGCTGGATGATCAAAGCCGGTCATCGCACAGACAATCCCTGCGATTCGGCCCGCAGCTATAAGGTGGAAGACTCCGACCCCTGCATCTACACCGCCGCACAGACGGAGACGCTAATGCGCACTGTGGCCCGTGTGGCCCCTCAGTTCGTCCGGGTCTATGCCATCGCCCTGTTCACCGGTATCCGCCCCGATGGCATCGCCAAGCTCACGGAGGCAGACCTGCTGCTGGACGAGAATCTCATCAAGGTTGGCTTCGAGCAGGACAAGACGGGCCAAAAATACTACGCCGAGATCCCGCCCAACTGTATGGCGTGGATCAAAGCCTACCCAGACAATCAGGAAATGGTCATTAACCGTTACAGCCGCAGCAAGATCTGCAAGGATGCCGGCGTGGAGCATGGGCATGATATTTATCGCCATACCTTCGCCAGCCATCATCTGGCCGCGCATGGAAACGTGGAAAAGACCGTCCAAGCCCTAAATCACCGCAGCAGCGACATGCTTTTTAGGCACTACCGTCATGCCGTCAAGCCGGATGAGGGTAAGGCTTATTTTTTGATCAGCCCCAAATGATTTTTTTGGGGGTGGACAGCCAATGTATTATCCATCTGGATAGTATATTGGAAAAATGAATCACGAGGTTGAAATTGAGCAGGATATAATGGAGCTGCTCGCGGGAATGACAGACGAGGAGAAGGAAAAGGCGGCCTCCAACATGGAATCCACAGCCAGAGCCATCAGGAGGCTGATTTCCCGGCAGC
>CAIQOK010000184.1 GCA_903873415.1 uncultured Verrucomicrobiota bacterium
CGATCTTGACGATGGCTTCAATGACGGAGACATGGAAGGTATTTCTGATGGCACAGGTGAAGGTTCACATGATGGGTTGAACGACGGTTCCAGGGAGGGTTCCAAAGTAGGTACGACAGATGGCGTAAGAGATGGCAATAGACTAGGAGTAGATGAGGGTTCTATCGATGGGAACATACTAGGAAAAATTGAGGGTGAACTAGACGGTTTAACTGAAGGAAAAACTGTGGGTGCCAAGGAGGGTGTGGAAGAAGGATTGGACGAAGGGTTAAATGATGGACTATGCGATGGACGTAAAGTAGGTTTCAGAGATGGATTGGAGCTTGGCGATATTGATGATGAGCTCCATGATGACGACGGTTTTGCCGACTCCGGCGCCGCCGAAAGCACCCACCTTGCCCCCCTTGAGAAAGGGGCAGATGAGATCGATGACCTTGATGCCCGTGGTAAGAATCTGGGGGCTGGTGGACTGGTCGATGAGCGCCGGGGCGGCGCGGTGGATGGGGAGATATTTGTCGGCCTTGACCGGGCCCTGCTCATCCACGGCGTTGCCGGTGACGTCAAAGACGCGGCCCATGACGGCTTCGCCGACGGGCATGCATATGGCAGTGCCGGTGTCGAGGATTTCCATGCCGCGCTTGAGGCCTTCGGTGGCGCTCATGGCGACGGCGCGGACCCAGTTGTCACCCAGGTGCTGCTGAACCTCGAGGGTGAGCTTGGTCTTGCCTGCGGCGCCCGGCGAGGTGAACTCGACGGTGAGGGCATTGTAAATGGCCGGGACTTGGTCGGGGAACTCAATGTCGACGACCGGGCCGATGATTTGAACGATTTTGCCTTTGTTCATGGGGATAAATTACTGCTAGCCCAACGCCATCTGGGCGGTGGTGATTTCCAAAAGTTCCTTGGTGATATTGGCCTGACGCAGTTTGTTGTATTCCAACGTGAGGTCTTTAATGAGCTGCTTGGCGTTGTCGGTCGCGTTTTTCATCGCCACCATGCGCGAGCTGTGCTCGGAGGCCTTGGCCTCAAGCAAAATCTGGTAAATCTGGAAATTCAGCGCGTGGGGGAGCAGCTCTCCGAGGACCTGATCGGCGGCCGGCTCGAACTGAAAATCCTGAGCGGAAACCGAAAGGGGGACCGAATGAGACTCGCCTTGGGCGCCAACCCCAACTCCTTTGACCTCAGCCACCGGCAGCAGGGTGCGGACGACGGGACGCTGATTCAGTGTGCTGATGAAATTGGTGAAAAGCACGTCAACTTGGTCGACGTCGCCCTTCAAGAAGAGGTCGCGGACAAATTTAGAGATGGCGCGGGCCTCGGCAAACAGGGGGGAATCCTTGTAGCTGAACTCCGCGGCGAGATTCCGTTTGGAGCGGGCCACAAACTGGGATGCCTTTCGTCCGGCGGAGATATAAACGGTGGTATCCTTGTCGAACTTGGCCGCCTCGCGGGTGAGGTTCGAATTCAGGGCTCCGCACAGGCCCTTGTCCGTGCTGACCAGCACAACCGCGCGCTTGAGGACGGGACGCGACTCCATGAGCGGATGCGAGAAGTCGCGACTGTCGGCGCCCACCCCGGCGAGGACCTCGTTCATCAAGGAGGCATAAGGCCGGCCGGCCAGAGCGGCGAGCTGGGCCTTGCGCATCTTGGACGATGCCACCATCTGCATGGCCTTGGTGATCTGCGCCGTGTTCTTGACCGACTTGATACGTCGGCGGATGTCGCGTGTGCTGGGCATTGCCTTAGCGGTAAGTCTGCTTGAATTCCGTGATGGCCGAGCGCAGCTCAGCGGCCAGCGCGTCGCTTATGGCCTTTTCGGTGCGGACCTTGGTCAGCAAAGCGGCTTTGCGAGTGGTGAGGAAATCCGTGAGCTTGTTCTGGCAATCCTTCACTTTTTCCACGGGGACGTCATCGAAAAAGTTGTTTTGAACGGACCAGAGGATTGCGGCCTGCATTTCGACCGACGTGGGATTGAACTGGGGTTGCTTGAAGATTTCCACCACGCGCTTGCCGCGCTCCAGAATACCCTGGGTCTTCGCGTCGAGGTCCGAACCGAACTGGGCGAAGGCGGCCAGCTCACGATATTGGGCCAGGTCGCCTTTGATGCGTCCGGCCACCTGTTTCATGGCCTTGATCTGCGCGGCGGAACCGACGCGCGACACAGACAAACCGACCGATACTGCCGGACGGACGCCTTGATAGAACAAATCCGTTTCCAGGTAGATCTGACCGTCGGTGATGGAGATCACGTTGGTCGGGATATAAGCGGAGACGTCGCCTGCCTGGGTTTCAATGATGGGCAAGGCGGTGAGTGATCCGTTGCCAAAGCGTTCGGAGACGCGGGCGCTGCGCTCCAACAACCGGCTATGGAGGTAAAACACGTCGCCTGGATAGGCTTCGCGACCGGAGGGGCGCTTGAGGACTAGCGACACCTGACGGTAGGCAACGGCCTGTTTGGAAAGATCGTCATAGATGATCAGCGCATCCATTCCGTTGTCCATGAACCATTCGCCCATGGATGCCCCGGAGAACGGGGCGAGATACTGGTTGGCGGCGGAGTCGGAGGCGGCGGCAACGACAACGATCGTGTCTGCCAATGCGCCGGCCTTTTCAAGCTCGGCGATCACGCGGGCCACGTTGGACTGTTTCTGCCCGATCGCCACATAGATGTTGTACACCGGGCGGAAGCTCTTGTCCCCCGACTCGCGTCCCACCTTGTTGATTCGGGCTTGGTTGATCATCGTATCCACGCCGATGGTAGTCTTGCCGGTGGAACGGTCGCCGATGATCAACTCGCGCTGACCGCGGCCGATGGGGATCATGGCGTCGATTGCCATGATACCGGTCTGGACGGGCTGGCTGACGGATTTACGCTTGATGATGCCGGGGGCGATTTTCTCGACCGGATAGAAGGCATCCTGCTGGATGGGACCTTTGCCGTCGAGAGGCCGGCCGAGACAGTCTACCACTCGTCCGAGCAATCCCTTGCCCACGGGGACGGAGAGGAGTTTGCCGGTGGTCTTGACTTCGGAGCCTTCGTGCACTCCGAGGTAATCGCCCAGGATGATGGCGCCGACCTCGGTTTCCTCGAGGTTCAAGGCCAGGCCGATGACGCCGTTGCCGAAGTCCAACATTTCGTTGGCCATGGCGTCGGTCAGTCCTTCGATCTTGGCGACGCCGTCGGAGCATTCGCGGACGATGCCGACATTCTGTTTGGCGACCTGCGTTTTGACGCCGGCGATTTGTGCTTCGATTTCCTGAAGAAGGTTGCTCATATCAAACTTTCAATTCCGTTCTGCTTTAAATTCAAAAACTGTCTTCCAGCGCGGCCAGCCGGGCCTTGACGCTGCCGTCATAAACATCACTGCCCACTTTTACGCGGATGCCGCCGATCAATTCCGGGGCGACTCGAAACTGAACATCAAGTCCGGTGCCATAACGCGCAGACAAGGTGCTGCAAATGGCAGTCTTTTGGGCCTCAGTGAAATCCACGGCGTTTTCAACGCAGGCGGTTCTGCGCTCCAAGTCGAGCTTAACCAATCGTTGGAGATGGCTCAGAATGGCCACATAACCGCGGGGTTTCCGGGAGAGAACCTCCGTGACTGTTTGGCGCACACGAGCCTCGTCGAGAACTCCGTTCGGACGGCAGACCCGAAACAGCGCTTTGGAATCGCGCCGGTTTTGCTTGGAAAGTTTCATTCAGACCGTGGTTGCAAGGGTGAAATCTGCGATGGTAATCAGTTCGAGGACATTTGGCGGTTTGTTTCCTCGGCCAAGCGGCTCTGATCTTCGGCGGTCAACAGTTTGCCGGCCACTTTAGAACTCGTGGCGACAACCAGTCGGCCGATCTCCTTGCGCAGCTCGGTTTTCATCCGCGCCAGTTCCGCTTCGTTGGACTGCTTGGCTTTGGCGATGATGTCCCCGGCGGTGGCGATGGCCTTCTGGGTTTCCTGCTCTAAAATTTTTGCGGCTGAGGCGCGGGCTTCCTCAATCGCCTTGTTGGATTGAATGCTGGCCTGGGTCAGGATTTCTTGGGCCTTGATCTGGGCGTTGGCAAGTTCCTTGCGGGTTTTCTCGGCGTTTTCCAATCCCTCGGCTATCTGCCGTTTGCGCAGGTCGAGCATCGCAAGCAGCGGTTTATAGGCATAACGAGCGAGCACCAGCGCCACCAGAATGATCAAAATCATCTGGGAAAAGAAAAGCCGGGGCTCCCAGCCGAACTGGCGGGTTACCACAGTCAAAGGACTGTCTGTCGAAGGCGCATGGGCCGCTTCGGCTGCGGCAGCAAAAATGGGCATCAAGGTCATAGGATAAAAGGGCTGGACCGCGGCGTTGCCGCCGCGGTCCGGGAACTTACTTGGTCAGGTAGATGGCGAAGAAGGTGATGCCTTCCGCCAGAGCCGCCAGGATGATCGCGATGTTACGGATCTGGCCAGCGGCGCCCGGATTGCGTCCGGTGGCCTCAGCGGCCTTCATACCAATGAGACTCACGCCGATGGCTGAACCGAGGGCGGCCAGACCGACGTGCAAGCTTCCCGTTACTTCTGCAAACATGGGTGTCATGTTAATGCCTTTCGTTTGTTGTTGATCCAACCGCCTCGGCAGACTTGCCACCGTCCGACGGCTGAAATTTTAGTGGTCGTGCGCGTGGCCTTCGCCGTGACTGTGCCCTTCATCATGAGAGCAAATCAACTGGGTGAACACCGCCGTCAGGAGCATAAAAACCAAAGCCTGAACCAGTCCGACTAGGATCTCCAGAAAGTAGAACGGCAGCGGAATCAACCACCCGAGCCAAGGCACAATGTTCATCATGGCTTCCAGCACGTTTTCACCGGCGAAGATGTTGCCGAAGAGACGGAAGCTCAGGGACACTGGGCGGAACAGGATGGACAGGGTCTCAAGCACGCCGACAAAGAGGAAAATAGCGACCATGAACCATTTCATCACACCGGTGCTGTCGCTGCCCGGAGCAAAGATGTGTTTGAAAAAACCCACCGGACCGTTGGCCTGCACAGCCCAGACCACCCACATGAAAAAGAAAAGAATGGCCAGGGCCGAGGTCATGTTCAGATCGGCGTTGCCGCCGCGCAGCCAGGGATGAAACTCATGCGACCCGTCCGACATGAGTGCATTCCACCCCACCGTGCCTATGCCTGGTATAAGACCGAACCAGTTGGTAAACAGAATGAAGAGGAAAATAGTGGCGAAGAACCAGAAGGTTTTTTTAACCAGTTTATCACCCAGAATTTCCCCGAGGAAACCGTAGAGGGACTCGACCATCCACTCGGCGAAATTCTGCAGGCCGGAGGGGACAGACTGAACCTTGCGGGTGGCAAGCTGTGCAAAAACGACAATCCCCAAAGTGACCAGCATCGTCACAACCATGGAGTTGGTGATCGCCAGCGGTCCCAGATTGAAGACGATGACCGCCTTTGAAGGCAGCCCATGTTCAGAGGCCTCACCCGAAGCAGATTCGCCGCACCAACCGGCCACCGGCACAATCGCCAAGGCCAGCCAGATCAAAATGACTTTAATAAATCGCACTTTCGTAGGAATGTCCGGAGTTGCTAATATCCGCAAGCCAGATTGAGGCCTGCAATTCCACCGGAGCGACCAGTAAACTGCCGTATCGTGAAAAATTTCACAAGCGTTTTTTTATTTTTTTTCCAAGCCGGCCCGCCCACATGAACCCGCCTCCGTTGCGCGACCCTGCGGCCTGTAAAACAGGGCCGCTTGGCTTTATGATGCCGGGGATGGAATGCGGCCCGGGACCGGGGGGATTGGTTCACAAAGCTTGCCGTGGCCGCGCGCATCGTGTACAGCCATCGCATGGGCAAGGCATTGATTATAGCGGAGAAGCCGTCTGTGGCAGGCGATATCGCCAAAGCACTGGGCGGATTTCAGAAGGAGGAAGACTATTTCGAGAACGACAAGTTCGTGATCTCTTCCGCGGTTGGGCACCTGCTAACCATCATCCCTGCGGAGGGGAGCGAGGCGGTGCGGGGAAAGTGGACTTTCAAGTGCCTGCCGGTCATTCCGCCGCACTTTGATCTCGAGCCCATTGAGCGCAGCCAGAGCCGGCTGCGGGTGCTGACCAAGCTGCTGAAGCGGAAGGATGTGACGGAAGTGATCAACGCCTGCGACGCGGGGCGGGAGGGGGAACTGATTTTCCGCAATATCATCCGCTATACCAAGGCTCCGCAGCCCATCAAACGGCTCTGGCTGCAATCGATGACACCCGGGGCCATCCGGGACGGGTTTGCCGCGCTGCGGGATGACGCTTCGATGCAACCCCTCTCCGATGCCGCCACCAGCCGCAGCGAGGCGGACTGGCTTGTCGGCATCAACGGCACGCGGGCGATGACGGCGTTCAACTCCAAGCTGGGTGGTTTTTTCAAGACCACCGTGGGCCGGGTGCAGACGCCCACTCTGGCCATCGTGGTGGAGCGGGAGGCCAAGATCCGGAAATTTGTTGCCCGGGATTTCTGGGAGGTGCTGGGCACCTTTCAGGCGGCGGGCGGGACGTATTCCGGCCGCTGGTTTGATGAGAAATTCACCCGCTCCGAGGACGACCAGCTCAAAGCCGAACGTGTGTGGGACAAAGCCCTGGCCGAAAGCCTGCGCGGCAAATGCATCGGCAGACCGGGCGTCGTGACCGAAGAGAGCAAGCCCACCAGCTCTCTTTCTCCCCTGCTCTACGATCTGACGAGCCTGCAGCGGGATGCCAACTCGCGGTTTGGATTCTCCGCCAAAAACACGCTGGGGCTGGCTCAGGCGCTTTACGAGAAGCACAAGGTTCTCACCTACCCCCGAACGGATGCCCGGGCCTTGCCGGAGGATTATATCAGCACCGTGAAAAACACGCTGGAGATGCTGGGAGGAACAAACTACGCCCCCTTTGCGGGGACGATTCTCAAATCCGGCTGGGTGCAACCCAACAAGCGGATTTTCAACAACGCAAAAATCTCCGACCACTTTGCGATCATCCCCACCACCCAGGCGCCCCGCGGATTGTCCGAGCCGGAACAGAAGCTTTACGACATCGTGACGAAGCGGTTTCTGGCCATCTTCTATCCGGCCGCCGAGTTCATGGAAACCAACCGTATCACCCGGGTCGAGGGAGAACCCTTCAAAAGCGCCGGCAAGGTCCTGGTCAACCCCGGCTGGCTCGCCGTCTACGGCAAGGAGTCCGATTCCGACGAGACGCCCAGCCTCGCGCCGGTCAAGCCCAACGAAACCGTCCAGACCCCGCTTGTGGAAGTCAAAGCCAACGTGACCAAGCCGCCGGCCCGCTACAGCGAAGCGACGCTGCTCTCAGCCATGGAAGGTGCGGGCAAGCTGGTGGACGACGATGAACTGAGGGCCGCGATGAGCGAGAAGGGGCTGGGCACGCCAGCCACGCGCGCCGCCATCATCGAAGGGCTGATTCTGGAGGATTACATCCACCGCAACGGGCGTGAATTGCAGGCCACCGCGAAGGCGTTTTCGCTGATGGAACTGCTCAACGGGCTGGGTATTCCCGAGCTGACCAAGCCCGAACTGACCGGGGACTGGGAATTCCAGCTCAAACAGATCCAGCGCCGGCAGATCAGCCGCACGCAATTCATGGAGGGAATCGCGAGCATGACCCGCCGCATTGTGGACCGGGCCAAGTCGTTTGAGCACGACACCATTCCCGGGGATTTCGGCACGCTGAAAGTCACCTGCCCGAAGTGCGGCGGGGAGATCCGGGAAAAGTACAAGCAGTTCCAGTGCGCCAAATGCGATTTCGCCGTCTGGAAGACCCTCTGCAGCCGGATGTTCGAGCCGGAGGAGGTGGAACAGTTGATCACCAAAAAGCAGATCGGCCCGCTTCAGGGCTTCCGCAGCAAGCAGGGATTCCCCTTCGCCGCGGTGCTGAAGATGAACGCCGAGCAGAAGGTGGAGTTTGATTTCGGCAACGGCGAGGCCAAGGACGGCGAGGCGGTCGCGCCGGTGGATTTCACGGGCAAGGAACCCTTGGGGAAATGCCCTAAGTGCGGCTCCCGGGTCTTTGACGGCGGAATGAATTACGTCTGCGAAAAACAGGCCGGCGCTGAGAAAACCTGCGATTTCCGCTCAGGCAAGATCATCCTGCAACAGGAAATCTCCGCCGACCAGATCCGCAAACTCCTCAGCACGGGCAAGACGGACTTGCTGAAAAATTTCATCTCCAAGAAAACCAACCGCAAATTCGAGGCCTTCCTGGCTCTGAAGGACGGCAAAACGACCTTTGAATTCGCCCCGCGCGAGAAAAAGGGCAAAGGCCGATCCTCGGAACCCGCCCCGGTGATTGATTTCACAGGCCGGACGGCGGTGGGCAAGTGCCCCAAATGCGGGGGCAAAGTGTTCGACACCGACGCGGGTTATCTCTGCGAAAAATCACAGGTGCCGGCCAAGGCGTGCAAGTTCAAGATCGGGCGCGCCATTCTGGAGCAACCCATTGAAGCGGAGCAGGCCGGAAAAATTCTCGCCACCAAAAAGAGCGATCTGCTGGAGAAATTCATCTCAAAGGGCGGCAAACCCTTTTCCGCCTTCCTCGTGATGGACGCAAAGGGCAAAATCACCTTCGACTTCCCCGTGCGCGAGGACGAGTAACACCGCTTCATCCAACCCTCCCACGGGAATGGCAACCGGATCTTGCCGGGCGGCTCGGCCCCTCTGCTCAACTCGGCCAGCCCTGCCCCGTCTCCCGGACAGGGGCGGCAAAGGGTTGGTGTTGAGCACTATCGAATTTGGACAGCCTCGGACCAGAGATGCCCGCCAAGAAGGACCTGCGGGAATGCACCGTCCGATTTGCACCGCGCCAAAGCCACGGCCTCAGCGGGCAAACAAGCTGCGAATGACTTCCTCGATGGGGATTTCGTGGATGTCGATGTCGGTTACGATCAGTTCGTCCAGCAATGCTTTGCAGACGGGGATGACGCGATCGCGTTTAATCTTGAAGGTGATGCTGCCGGGGCTCTGAGAGACCACCTCGCCAAACCGGGCCAGAGCCTCAGGAGATCTCCCGGGCATCCCATCACACTGGATGGTGACGAGTTTGAAATCGGCGAAACGATCCACCACCTCGCTGAGCCGCCCGTCGAAGGAAATAGCCCCCCGGTCGATGATGATCACCCGCTGACATAGCTCATGAATATCGGTCATGTAATGACTGGTCAGGAGAATGGTGGTTTTCTCCCGGGCATTATAATCGCGAAGAAATTCACGAACGGTTTTCTGGGAAACGACATCCAGGCCGATAGTGGGTTCGTCGAGAAAGAGCACCTTGGGCCGGTGCAGGAGCGCGGCGATGAGCTCCATCTTCATCCGTTCGCCCAGGGACAGCTCCCGCACCGCCACATCCATTTTGTCGCGCACGGCCAGAAGCCCGGTCATCTCGTCGATGGTGCGATTGAGGGCGGTCTGGCTGATGCCGTAGATTTTAGCGTTGAGTTCCAGTGATTCGCGGGCCGGAAGGTCCCACCACAACTGGTTTTTCTGGCCGAGCAACAGGGCGAACTGCCGGCGGTAGCCATCCGCGCGTTCCCACGGCACATACCCCAGAACCCGGGCTGAACCTTCGGTGGGATGGAGCAGTCCGGCCAGCATTTTCAAGGTGGTGGTTTTACCCGCCCCATTGGGCCCCAGAAACCCCACCAGCTCGCCCGGCTCAACCCGGAATCCAACATTCTTGACGGCAAAGGTTTGCTCATACTCCCGGCGCCAGAGGCCGCGGAGCGCGCCTGCAAAGCCAGGCTTCTTCTTGTAAGTGCGGAAGGCCTTGGTCAGGCCGGTGACTTCAATCGCAGACATGCCAAATGGTAAGTGAACGGGGGGCGGCAAGCACTGACGGCCGGGCCTTCAGATCGAAATCCCGCCGGCATCGGCCACACACCTCAGCGCATCAATTTCTTCTCAATCAGACCAACGGCTTGACGCACCGCAGGATCCACCTCCATCCGGTCCTTGACCAGCTTGCAGGCATGCATCACGGTGCCGTGATCGCGCCCGCCAAAGGCCTCGCCGATGGCGCTCAGAGAGCTGGTGGTCAACTGACGCGTGAGATACATCGCGATCTGGCGCGGAAAAGCAATGTTTTCCGGACGGCGTTTGCTCGTCATATCGGAAAGGCGCAGATCATAATGCTCGGCCACCTTTTTCTGAATGACCTCGAAGCTGATGGAAAACCGGCCTTCCTCGTGAAGAATCTCCCGTAGCAGACCCTCAACGACCTCCAAGGTCAGCGGCTTGCCAGTCAGGGCGGCATAGGATGCCACACGAATCAAGGCCCCCTCCAGCCGCCGGATGTTGGTGCGGATCCGGTGGGCCAGAAACTGAATGATTTCGTCGGGCAATCGCACATTCATGGACGCGGCCTTCTTTTGCAGAATGGCCAGGCGCATCTCCACGTCGGGCGGTTGCAGGTCGGTGACCAATCCCCATTCAAAGCGGGAAACGAGCCGGTGCTCTAGATTCTGCATTTCGCTGGGCGGCCGGTCACAGGTCAGAACAATCTGTTTGTGCGCCTCATGGAGCGCATTGAACGTGTGGAAAAACTCCTCTTGGATGCGCTCCTTCCCTGCTAGAAACTGGATGTCATCGATCAACAAGACGTCGGTCTGGCGGTATTTCTTGCGGAACTTGGCCAACTGATTGTTCTGGATCGCGTCAATGTATTCGTTGGTGAACTTTTCAGAGGACAGGTAGGCCACCCGGGCGCCTTTTTTGCGGGCGCCCACATGCTGGCCGATGGCGTGCAGGAGATGGGTTTTCCCCAAGCCGACTCCACCGTAGAGGAAGAGGGGATTATAGGATTTGCCGGGGGCTTGGGCGACGGCCAGGGCGGCGGCCTGGGCAAAGCTGTTATTGTTCCCCACCACAAAAGACTCAAAGGTGTTCTTGGGGTTGAAGGCAAAGTCAACCGGCTGTGAAACCGGGCGCGACGCAGCCGACTGGGCGGGCGTTGGGAGCTGCACTGCTTCCGGAACCGGGACAACGGGCATGAGGCTAGCGCCGCCCGGCAGGGGCGGCAGGGCGACTTTGAATTTAATCTCCAGCTGCTGCCCGGCGGCCACGGCCACGGCGTCCCGCAACAAATCGATATAATTGTCGTTCAGCCAGACCTCGCAGAAATCATTGGCCACTTCCAAGGTGAGCTGGCCGCCGTTGGCGCCGGCCGGACGCAGTCCGGCAAACCACAGGTTGTAAGTCTCACTGTTGAGGGTGGCGCGCAAATGCTCGCGCGCCGAACCCCAGATTGTCTCTGCTGTAGCTTGCATGTTTCTTATCCAACCGCCCGGATCAACCGGTAATTATTCACTTTACCCCGCCCCAAGCGCGACACACCGCTGTCACATCGCCATTGCAACAAAAAACCGGCTCCGCCCGGCAAAATCAAAACGCCCGGCCACCGCTCCACAGCGCAACGCGGAGGGAGTCAAAAACAAACAACTAATCCACAACAACTTACAAATAAGGAGTCAAAGCCCAATGAAGGGACGACCCATGACCGGTCTTAAGAACGTGATCCATCGCTGATGGCAGGAAGGTTTTTATGCCATAGCGACCCAAGTTACGAGGACAAAGTATTAACTTTTGTTCACCAGTTATTCACAGGCCGGTTTCACCCAATAAAACAGGGGCTTTTCCCCGCTTTTCAAGAAAAACACATTCCCCCTCAACATCCCCGGGACCGCAAATGGAAGATTGTGGAAACCCACCGCGGATCTTCAGTAAACTTTTATTTGTAAATCAACCCAATTAATACTTTTAAGGAAGGTTTGACAGAATGCCCACACCCTAATTAAATAATGAACGTTAAGCACTGACAGGCCCAAATAGGTCTGATGATCTTTGAAGTCCAGTATGTTTTTCGGCCAGGTTTCGGTACAGAACCCGGCCGATGTTCTACATTAATCCCACTGTTGTACCAATTCGAAAACTCCCCGGGCTTCTCGGCCATCTTCTGGCTGATTAGCCCGGTTTTTTGTTTTCAGGGTCGAATTTTATCAATAAGCAATTGATATAAACACACTTACACTACTCAGCCCCGTCTTCCGGCCGCCGCTCCCACGAGCGGCGCTGGCGTTCAGGCAGGGTCGTGTCCACCTTGGCATAGTAGGTGTCGGCCCCCAGCAGCGTGTTGACCGCGCGTTCCAGCGCCAGCGAGGGCAGCACACTGCAACGATCATGGGTTTCCACGAAGACCACTTCCCCTCCGGGCTGCCGGAAACAAAGGATCAACGGGCACTTGCCGGAGTGGGCCGCTATTAAATCCCGCACGGGTTCCAGACTGTCAGGGGTCAGATGCGCGGAGTGCAGGCGAAAATGAACCTGCTTGGTGTATTTGCGGGGCGCGTCCTCCAGCGCCAGTATCTCCTGGGGGAACACCTTCGGCCGCTCGTCCCCGGTGGTCACCTCGCCGATCACCAAAACCGCCTTGTTCACCTCCAGCAGGGGCCGGAATTTTTCATGGTTGTCGTTGATCAGAAGGATTTGAACCGAACCCACCAGGTCTTCCAGGGTCACAAGGGAATAGGCCTTCCCGCTTTTCTTCGAAACGCCATCCTGCACGGCGGCAATCATCCCGCCCAGCCGGGTAAGGGTGCGGTTGGCCAACCCCCCCAGTCTGGCGGTGTCGGTCAGCGAATACTTCTCCAAAAGCGGGACCAGCGGGGTGAGGGGATGCCCGCTGACATAAAAGCCGAGCAGTTCCTTTTCCAAGGCGAGCAGCTGATGCTGGGGCCACTCCGGCAGGTTGCTGATCGCCTCGGGCATGGGCGGGGCCTTCTCCTCCAGCGCGCCAAAGAGCGAGCTCTGCCCCTTCTGCTTGTCCGACAAGATGCCGGCCGCTCTGACCAGCGTGCGCTCAATCTGCGCCACCAGCGTGGCGCGCGTCTGCCGAAAGGAATCGCAGGCCCCTGCCTTGATCAACGCCTCGAGCGTCTTGCGCCCCAAAGACCGGCCGTCCACCCGTTCACACAAATCCGCCAGGGCGCTGAACCGGCCGGCGGCGCGCGCCTGGAGGATCGTCTCAACCGCCGCCTCGCCGACGCCCTTGATGGCGGCCAGGCCGAAGCGAATGGCCCGCGCGGACAAAGCCTTGGCGGCATCCGGTCCGGCGGTGCCGATGGCGGGGGCGAAGAAAACCCCGCTCTCGTTCACATCCGGCCCGAGCACCTCAATGCCAAACGAGCGCGCCTCGGCGATATATTCCGCAAGCTTGGCCGTGTCCGCCATGTCGTTGGTCATCATGGCGCAGAAAAACTCCACCGGATAATTCGCCTTCAGGTAGGCCGTCTGGTAGGCCACGATGGCATAGGCTGCGGCGTGGGATTTATTGAATCCGTAGCCGGCGAATTTCTCGAGCAAATCGAAGACCTGATTGGCCCGCGCCGGGGGGATGTCGTTAACCTGCTTGCAGCCCTTGACGAACTTCTCGCGCTGCTTCTGCATCTCCTCCACCTTTTTCTTGCCCATCGCGCGGCGCAGCAAATCGGCCCCGCCCAGCGAATAGCCGGCAAGCAACTGCGCCGCCTGCATCACCTGCTCCTGATAGATCAGAATCCCGTAGGTTTCCCGGGCAATGGACTCCAGCAGCGGATGCTCATATTCGATCTTCACCTCGCCGTGCCGGCGCTTGATGAATTCAGGGATCAGGTCCATCGGCCCGGGCCGGTAAAGGGCGACAAGCGCCGTGATGTGTTCGACAGAGCTGATCTGAAATTTACGGCACAAATCCCGCATTCCGCCCGATTCCAACTGGAACACACCCAGGGTCTCGGCCCGATTAAGCAGCTCGTAGGTTTTCTTGTCGTCCAGCGGCAGCTGGTCGATAAGCACCTCGATCCCTTGCGCCTGCCGCACCATCTCACAGGTGTTGCGGATGACCGTGAGCGTCTTGAGCCCCAGAAAATCCATCTTCAAGAGGCCCAGCTCGCCCACCGGATTCATCGCATACTGGGTGACGATGGTGCCGTTCTCGTCGCTTTTGAGCGGAAGCAGGTTGACCAGCGGCTCCGGTCCGATGACCACACCGGCGGCATGCACGCTGGCGTTGCGGGTCAGATCCTCCAGAACAAACGCCGTGTCAATCAGTTCGCGGGTGACATCCTCCGTATCGTAGGCCTGCTTGAGATCGGGCGACTGTTTGAGCGCCTTCTCCAGCGACATCTTCAGCTCGTTGGGAATCATCTTGGCCAGCCGGTCGCACTCGCCAAAGCTCAACCCCATCACACGCCCCACATCCCGCACCACCGACTTGGCCCCCATTGTGCCGAAGGTGATGATTTGCGCGACCGCATCCCGCCCATACTTCTGCCGGACATACTCAATCACATCCGCGCGGCGGTCATCGGCAAAATCAATGTCGATATCCGGCGGATTCACCCGCTCCGGATTAAGGAACCGCTCGAACAGCAGGCCATAACGGATCGGATCAACGTTGGCGATCTCGAGCAAAAAGGTGACGATGGAACCGGCGGCCGATCCGCGCGCCACGCACGTGACGCCCTTGCTCCGTCCATACTGCACAAAATCCGCCACGATTAGAAAGTAGCTGATGAAGCCTGTCTGCTCGATCACCTTGAGTTCCAGCTGCAGCCGGTCAATGACAGCCTGAATGGCGGCGGCGACGGTGGATTGGAGATGCAAAGCGACGCCTGGAGCGGCTTGGGTACCAGGGGTTGCCGGAGGGCTGTAGGTTGGCAACCGCGCCGGATCCTCGATCCCCTCCACCACAAACTCGTGCCCCTCCGCCCGGACATGCAATCCGTAGCGCCGATGCAAGCCCTCGGCCAGAAGCTTGCGCAAATACCCTTCCCGGGTGAAAAGTTCCGGGGGATTGAACACCGGGTAATACAACTTGCCGAACTCGATCTCCACATTGCACTTCTCAGCCACCTCGAGTGTGTTCTGGATCGCCTCGGGCACCTCGGCAAAGCGGGCTTTCATCTCCTCCGGCGAACGAAGATAGAACTGCTGCTCGACGTATTTCATCCGTTTCGTGTCGGCCAGTTGTGTCTGCGTTCCAATGCAGATCAGGCAGTCATGCGCATGGGAATGGCCCTTTTCGATGTAGTGGACGTCATTGGTGGCCACCAACTTGAGCCCGAATTCTTTGGCCCATGGAATGAGATGCCGGTTGACCTTGGCCTGTTCGGAGATGTTATGGTTCTGGAGTTCGAGGTAAAAATTCTCCGGCCCCAAAGTCTGTTTAAACCAATCCAGCGCTTCGCGGGCGCGGGGCAACTGGTCCTTCACGATCGCCTCAGGAATCTCGCTCGCCAGACAGCCCGAGAGGGCGATAATGCCTTCCTTGTGGGCCAGGAGCAGCTCTTTATCGATGCGCGGCTTATAATAGTAGCCTTCCAGATGCGCCGCCGTGGTGAGCTTGATCAGATTCTTGTAGCCCGCCTCGTCCTTGGCCAGCAGGACCAGATGGTTATAGACATCGCGCCCGCCGGAGCTGCTCTTCTTCTCATGCCGGCTGCCCGGAGCGACATACACCTCGCAGCCGATGATGGGCTTGATCCCCTTTTCCCGGGCGGCCTGATAGAAATCAATCGCTCCATACATCACGCCGTGATCGGTGATGGCCATCGCGGGGAATTTGAATTTATCGGCCTTGTCCATGAGCCGGTCCAAGCGGCAGGCCCCATCGAGCAGGGAATACTCGGTGTGTAGGTGTAGGTGAACAAAGTCCGCGTGCGACATCCCGTCAGCCTAACCGCCGCCGCCGCCCCCATGCAAGGAGGGGATATTCACAAAAGACGAGCCCCCCGCGCCTCCCCCGTCTTGGTTCGATGATTGGGCATTGGAACGGACACCGCTTTGGGCGGCGGTATCGCGCTCTAAGACTTGTGCGGGGGACAATCCGCTAAACGTTGGCCTGCAGCGCGGCATCTATTTTATCAGCAAGCGTGGCAAAGCCGGCGTTGCCCGGATGCAGCTCATTGGCCCAATCGGCGCAGCCCGACAGGGTGCCCGTGAGATTGACGTGGAAAAGCTTTCCGGCATAGGCAGGTTGCGCAGCCAGACCGGCAAGCATGGTGTTGACAGCATCAATGAATTTAGCCACCACCCCGCGCCGGACAAGCAGATCATCCGCGTTTTGATTGGGATAGTTTTTGCGCTTGAAACTCTCGTCAAACCAAGGTCCCACCTTGCAGCCCAGAAAGGAAAACACCCCGCGCCCATCAGGCCATGGATAATCATAGCCATGGGTGAAGACGGGCATCCGAAATGCGCCCCCGGCCGCCTGCAGCGCCGTGTCAATCAGGTATTGGTAGGCAGTCTTAAACGTGCCGTTGACCACGCCATCCAAGACCTCCTGATTCACCGGGGGAAGACCAGACCGGGCGTTGTTGATAAACGGGAAGAACTCATCCCCGGCAATGTCATTGCCGCCGGCGGACAAGAGCAGCGCCTGCGGCCGGTCCTGCTGGATGCGATGAACCAGCTCGACAATACGCGAAGGGTCATCAGACTGGAGCGGCCCGAAAGGAAGTCCAAAAAGCTCGCGCGGAACCGGTCCGTAGGCCTCATCATTCAACGTGGATCCGGCCACGGCAAGATTGGTGATGGTGTGCCCGTGCGTCGAGTGGAGGCAGTCGATCAAATCCGTTCCGGGCGGGTAATCAAACCACGAGTCGCCTTGGGCCAGGAGCTTGAAAGTGCGCTTGCCGGGAGCCGCAGCAAGCATGGCCCGCAGCGGTGCGGCCGCGGCCCCCCTTTGATCGGCAGGCACGGTGGTGTAGCCCCGCACTGCCTGCCGGACAGAATGAATCCGGTCGAGCAGTTCGTGGTTTCGGGCGATTTCCGCCCGGATTTCAGCGAGGTTTTTTTGGTTGATACTCATGGTTTTATGATGGTTTAAAAGAATTCTGTTTTTCACTGCCGGCATAAAGCCGGTTTGAAATCCTTTCCGAGACAAGCCCCGACTTGTCCTGCCGGCGGCCGAAGCGCCGCCGTCCGCCACCCTTACTGCGGACGGTCCGCTTGGCCGATGAAAATCCCAAATACAACCGTTTCCAGCGGAGCGCCTCCGGAATCCCATGGTCGCAGCAACCGCAGAGTCAGCTCGCCACCCGCCGCCGGCACCGCGCGCCAGCGAAATTCACGCCATCCGCCTCCACCCACACCGCTCCGGGCCTCGGGGTTGAAGAAATCGGCCAGCGGCTTCAGTGAAGGCGGCACCCCCTCATCCACCACCCAGCAATAGCCCGTGGTGGGATTCTCCGCGAGAGTCACCCGGAGCATGTCCCCCGGCCGGACCTCCACCCCCTGGCCGCTATCTGCGGCGGTCAAAGAAATCTCCATAAAAAAACACGATGGCAGAAAATGGCCGCAGACGGCGATGATGCAATCTCGCCCGCCGGCATTGCGCCAGACAGAAGCCACCGATACCCCTCCCACCCGGCACCGGACTCCCATTTTGCGACGGATTGACGCGCGGCAGCCTACAACTGCGTCACATCAATTTCTTCCGGCGCAACTCCTGTTCCTTTCCCGCTTCGGGTTGTCATTAATCCCTCCATGCTTCTAAACGCCCCAGCGCCTTGTCTGGCCCCCAGAACAAAACCGCATGACGCGCACAATCGTCCAACCTCAGAAACGGCCCGGGGCAAACCCCTTGCCACCTCCACTACAGGATCACACAAGCACAGTTCGTCAAGGGCCGGCGATGATTTAGGAGTTGATCCAATCGGGCGAAGGCGGAACAAAGAACGGCGCCCCAGGTCAAAACTTACGGTTTAGTTTCCCTGTGATCTGCTTTTTTCATGTGATCTCACGGGCCGTTTCTGTTTTTCTGCCGGGTTTGTGCCGGCACCAAAATCTCCTTTTCGTGATAATCCAAATCAGCGCGCGTCACTCCGAATAAATTTGTCGTTCAAACATCTTTAAAAACAGGTTCCATTGCATATTCCGACAGCCGCTTCCAAATCCATTCACACAAAGGCACGGCGGATTGACGCGCGGGGTCCCCTGCCCTAGGATTTATGGCGATTTATTATTCCGACCGGCAATGAAAAAAAACACCGCAACCAAACCGGCAACACACCACCGGAGCGGAGGCGCGTTTCACTGCCTCAGGCCGGCGGCATTTTTAAACGCCTCCACAATCAACCTCTTCCCCGGAAACCTAAGCGGGCCGGCTCTGGATTGTTTCCAGTAATTCGCCCAAGCCTGCGGTGACCAATCCGAACCGCACCAACCATGCCCCTTTGAGTGCGCCATCCAAACCACTTTGATCCTTCGAGATAAAATGAAGAATACCCCCGTGGAAACCGCCGCCGCCCCGCCCCGGCAGAGCCTGCTCGTGGAGCTGGACTCCATTCTTGAACCGATCAACACCGCCGGGCTCTTTCCCAAGGCCCAACCTCTGGAGGTGGAGCTGGGATGCGGGGACGGATCGTTTCTCATCAACTATGCCCGCCAAAAGCCGGAGAGTAATTTTCTGGGAGTGGAGCGCCTGACAGGCCGCATCAAAAAAGTGGATCGCAAGGCCCGCCGCGCCGGCCTGGTCAATGTGCGCGGCTTGCGCATCGAATCGACCTATTTCCTGCGTTACCTGCTACCGCCGCAGACGGCCGCAGCCTTGCACATTTATTTTCCCGATCCCTGGCCCAAGCGGAAACATTGGAGCAACAGGCTGGTGGACGCGGGATTTCCCGCGCTGGCGCGCCGGGAATTGAGCGCAGGGGGGACTATTTACCTGAGAACGGATGCCGCCGCCTATTTCAAACAAATGCGGCAGGTTTTTGACGCCAGCCCGGAGTTCCGGGCTGTGGAAACGCCGGAAGAACTGGCGGCTGTGAAAACTGATTTTGAAATGGAATTCAATGCGAGAGGCATACCGACACTGCTCGCGGCCTATCAACTTGTTTCAAACTAAAACCCGCGGTTGGGATAATCCGTGGATTCACGCTAAAAGAAAGAGACGGGAGTCAACCGCCTCAGACCGAGGCGATGTGAACCGGTAGGTGATTTGACTTTATCCTCCAAGCACCTGTCCACTTGCGTATTTCGAGGCCTTGGAATTCCGGCCTAATTCTTCCGGCACTACTTTGGCCCGCATGGCAGACAGATTCACCGCCGCATTCCTGAACTGCGAAATTCAAAAAAGACGATACTGCGAGTTTCCGGGGGAAAATCGGAGCCTATTCCGCCAATCTCTTCCTGCCGCCCCCCCCCCCCAGAGAGGAGGGGTGGCGAGTTATGGCCACGAAACGGAGACCCGGAGCCCACCCGCTTGCGAATCCGGATTGAACTGTTCAGCGTGGGCTTGAGCAACTATTTCAACCGGGCCATGATCTGCTCAGTGATCGCCTTAATGGCCGCTTCGGCTTCGGGATCGAAACCGGTGGTGGGCGATGCCGCCGGCGGCACCTGGCATGTCACCCCCGGGCGCCACTCGGGATTGTCGCACAGTTCGCATTCCTTCATGCCGTAGCGCGGATCCACATAACCCAAGCTCTGCTTGATCTTGAGCAAGTCCTGGAGGTGGCCGGGGGAGAAAGTATTCGGCGCCTTGCCCAGCTGGGCAGTCACCAGCAGCGTGCGGCAGTAGGCCTCGATGATTTCCATCCGCCAATAGGCTTCCTCAATGTTGTTATGGGACCAACTGACCACGCCATGGTTGGCCATGAGGATGGTGTTGTGCTTGTCAGCCAGATCGGCCACCAGCTTGCCCATCTCGGGAGTGCCTGGCGTGCGATAGGGGGCAATAGCCACGCTGGCGAACACCTCATACTCGGGAATCATGCAGGTCGGAGGCACCACGCCGGCCACGGCAAAACCAGTGGCGTAGGGGGGATGGCAGTGGCAAGTGGCCACGGCCTTGGGCTGCTTTTGCATGATCTGCAAATGCATCATAATTTCACTCGTGCGCCGTTTTGTGCCGAAGAGCTGGTTGCCGTCGAAATCCACCAGACACATGTCCTCGGGTTTTAGCGACCCCTTGCTGACCAAGGTGGGCGTGCAAATGGCAATATCCTCGCCGACGCGGATGGCCATGTTGCCGCCGTTGCCGTCGACATAGGCGCGCTGCCAGAGGCGGCGGCCCATCTCGCAAATCTGCTCCTTGAGACCGAGGGCGTAAGGAGAACTGAAAAAGGCTTCCAGCTCGGCCTTGGGCGATTTCGATGTGAGCGGCTTGGAGGGGGGCTGCGGGCTGACCTCCAGCGCCGGCGCTGGCTTGGACGGGGCTGCGGGCAGCGCCGCGGCTTTCATTTTGCCGCGCCCTTCAAAATCCCGCAGAAAATCGCGGGCGGAAGGGGTGAGAATGACTTCTTGGGAAATGGAGCGAGGGTCCTGACCGTTGCGCACCATTTCTTCCAAATCGCGGAGACTAATGACAGTTTTCATGGTTCAAAAGGGGAATAAAAAATCTCATCCACCAGCGCCGCGTTGATCGCGTCAATGGGAGTCGGGCCGTCGAACGGAGCCGTGGCTTCCGCACCCTCGACATAGCCAATGGTCTGACCGACGCCGCCGCCCAAATTATCGTAGACAACCAGGCTCGGATCCTTGCTCAGGCCGGCAGGCGGCTCGCAGCCGTGCTGAAAATGCTCGCGAGTGAAGGGACTGACCAGAAGCCACCGCGCGCCAATCAGGGACGGCACCGTCTGCGACAGAGTCACCCGGCCGATAACCAGTCCCATTCTCATACGGGCACCCCCGGCTCCTTCTCGTCCACGATCCCGACAATCATCCATCGGGCTGGACTTTTCTTGTCACCGACCGCTTTACGGGCCGCCAGACCATCGGAGGAAATGATGACGCGCTGATGCATTCCGGCCCCGTGCGGGTCAATGGCCACCTGGGGAGCGCCCTCGGGCTGGCCTGTGTTGTTGATCGGCTGGCAGATGACAAATCGCCACCCCTCGAAGCTGGGATGCTTCCGGGTAGCGACCACATTGCCTTCCACGCGAGCCAGGAGCATGAATCAATAAATCCGCAGATTATCCACCATCACGCAGCGTCGAACGCGGGTGAAGGTTCTGGGATTGGTGATACCCTCGCCGGTCGGTGTGGCAATGGAGAAGCTCAGGTAACCCTCGCCCCCAAGCCCCAAGCCAGCCGGGGACGGTCCGTTCTTCACGAATAAAGTCGTGTCCAGCGCCCGGGCCATGGCGGTGATATTCTCGACATCATGCGAGTGAATGATGGCGGTGTGTTTGTAATTATGCTCAGCCTGCAGCGAGCGCTCAATTCCCTCCTCAACGCTCTTGACGCGCACAATGGGCAGCATCGGCATCATCTGTTCCTCCTGAACAAAGGGATGATTGGCATCGGTCTCGGCGAAGAGCAACTGGGTGTCGGGCTTCAGGTCCACCCCGGCCGCCTTGGCCAGCACGGCGGGATCCTTGCCGATGAACTCCTTGTTGGTCATGGCATGGCCGCAACCGCCCCCCTGCCCTTCCTTGAAGGTGAAGGCGGCTTTCGTGAGCCGATCGAGCTGGGCCGGGTCTAGTTTGACCGCGCCGTTTTCGGACATGCGCTGCATCAGTTTATCCGCCACCTGATCGAGGACAAACACCTCTTTCTCGCCGATGCACAGCAGATTGTTGTCAAAAGCCGCTCCTTGAATGATTGCCTTGGCGGCGCGCGCCGGACAGCAGGTGTCGTCCACAAAAACCGGCGGATTTCCAGGACCTGCGCAAATGGCGCGCTTGCCCGTCTGCATCGCCGCCTTGACGACCATGGGACCGCCGGTGACACAGAGCAGCCGGACCGCCTCATGACTGCAAATGGCCTTGAATGAGTCGAGGGTGGGCGTTTCGATGATGGTGATCAGGTTGCGGATGCCCGTTTCGCGTTCGATGGCCTTGTTGTATTCACGCACCGCCATGGCCGCACACTTGGCGGCGGAGGGATGGGCATTGAACACCACACCATTTCCCGCGGCGACAATATTGACAATGTTGCCGCTCAGCGTGGGAATCGAATGGGTGGACGGAGTGATCGCGGCCACCACGCCAAAAGGGGTGTATTCCTCCAAGGTGATGCCATGATCGCCGCTGCGAGCATCCGGGCGGAGCCATTCCACACCGGGAACCAGTTTGATGATCTGCAGCTTTGCAATTTTGTGATCGAGCCGGCCGATCTTGGTCTCCTCGAGCTCAATCCGGCCCCATTCAACCGCGTTGGCCTCGGCCATGGTCTTGACGATTTCAATAACCTTGGAGCGGGCGGCAATGCCTTTCTGACGGAGTTGGAGAAATCCCTCGTGCGCGGCGGCGCAGGCTGCGTTCGCATCGGAGAAAACGCCGTGACGACCGGAAGCCGCAGCCAGACTGCCCCCGGTGGCCAAGTTGACGTACTTGTCGCCGCAACTGCAGGCGGAGGCGGGCGCGGCAGGCGCTGGCAAGGTCATCGCTCCGTTCAAACGACCGAGAACTTCTGATACCACGTCCCGGATCAATTTTTCATTCACTGCGCTCATAAATTATCAACTGCTTCACCGGAAAAAAACCGGGGCTTCAAACCTTTCCCCCCGCCTTTCACCTGACTTTTGAACTGAAAATCTCCTTACCAAACACATCCACGGTGTCAACAATGCCAATGATCACAGCGTCAACCGGGGCCTCCTTTAGATTGGGTGCCAAGCGGGCGCTGCTGCCCTGGCAGAACAACACCATCTCACCAACCCCCGCGCCGACGCTGTCCACCGCCACGATGGTGTTGGTGCCGGCGCGAAACCGGGTCGGATCCTTGTCGTCGACCAACTGGGGGCGGAGCAAGAGCAGCTTGCGCCCGGACATGTTGGGATCCTTTTTAGTGGCGACGACCGAGCCTTCGACTTTGGCGAGGACCATAGGGTTGTGTGTGCGGGTGGGCTGGGCAAATACCAAGGAGCAGGAGGCAAACTCCGTCGCGCCTCCGGCTCCCGGATTCGAACCTCCCGCTACTTCTTCTTGGGCAACACGGCTTCCACGTCCTGATGCGGACGGGCGATCACATGCACGCTGACGACCTCGCCTTTGATGGCCTTGATCGCTTGCGCACCGGCATCCACCGCCGCCTTGACTGCTGCGACATCGCCGACCACCACTGCGGTCACGAGGGCGTTGCCGACTTGGGTCATGGGCCCTGCCAGTTCCACGTTGGCCGCCTTCAACATGGCGTCCGCGCCCTCGACGAGGGCGACCAGTCCGCGTGTTTCAATCATTCCAATTGCTTGATGTGCCATAATTTTTCCTTGGGTTGGGAGTTGGTAAATTGTTTCAGATGTTCTCCAAAAAACGTTTGGTCTCGCGCGCCACGACCAGTTCCTCATTCGTCGGCACCACCAGAACCTTGACCCGGGAAGAGTCCGCGCTGATCACGGACTCAACCGCCCGGGCCGAGCGGTTTTTCAAGGGATCTAGCACAATGCCGAGCTGATCCAGATTGGCGCAGATGGCTTCGCGGATATCGGCGCGGTTCTCGCCGATCCCGGCTGTGAAAACAATCGCCTCGACACCATTGAGTTCAAAAAATTGGCTTCCGATCCAGTGGCGGGCGGAGGCCACATAAACCTCCACCGCCATTTTCGCCGCGGAATTCCCCTGCGCCGCAGCCTCGATCACCTCGCGCATGTCATTGGAAACACCGCTCAGTCCCTTGATACCGGATTCCTTCGCGAGCTGGCGCTGAGCCTCCTCGATGGTGATGCCTAGGGTTTTCACCGCATAGGGCAGCGCTTCGGCGTCCAGATCACCCACCCGGTTATTCTGAGGCAGACCGGATTGCGGGCTCATGCCCATGCTGGTGGCGATAGCCGAGCCGTTTAAAATGCCGGTGATGCTGGAGCTGCCGCCCAGATGGCAGGAAACCACGCGCAGCGGGGGGCCGCTGATTTTTGTCCGGCCGCCATCCACGTAAAGACGGCGGGCGCGCTCGGCCACATCCTCACGGCCAAGCAACTCCGCGGAACGCTCGGCGATGAATTTATGGCTGGCGCCGTGGAAACCAAAGCGCCGGACACCCGCGTCGTGCCACGCGGCGGGAACCGCATAGCGCATGAAAGGTGGCGGGGCAAACTGGTAAAATGCGGTCTCAAACAGACCCAGCAGCGGCACCCCGGGCATCCGCTCTGCAAACAGTTTAATGCCAGCTATGTAGGGCGGGTTGTGCGCCGGCGCCAGTCCGTTGTAATCCGCCATCGCCTGAAGCACCCTCTCATCCAAAAGAACACAACCGGTGACATCCTTGGCCAACACGGTTTTAAAACCCACGGCGGCAAGGTCCTGCTCCCGCTCGATCGCCCCGGACTCCCGCAGTTCAGCCAGGCAATCTCCGATGGCCTTGGCATAGTCGGTGACGCGCTCGAAGCCGCCCTTGTGCAACAAAAGCCCGGCGCCGTTCGAGAAATCGAACAAACGCCACTTGAGCGAAGTGGAACCAAGGTTGGCGACAAGGATTTTCATGCGAGGCGGCGGGGAGCTTGAATCCGGAAGCGATCAACTCAGGCGTTGGGCCTCCGGCTTCCCGGCTCCAGACCTGCCGGGTTACTGCTGCAGCCACTTGCCCAGCACGCTGAGCCCCTCGTGCGGACGGGGGATCACTTGGACGCTGACAACCTGACCGACCTGGGAGGCGGCTGCAGCCCCGGCATCGGTGGCCGCCTTGACCGCGGCGACATCGCCCCGGAAAAAGCCGGTCACATACCCGCTCCCAACCTTTTCCCAGCCTGTGATGGTGACGTTGGCGGACTTGAGAGCGGCGTCGCACGCTTCGAGCAAGGCGCAGAGGCCTTTGCATTCGATCATTCCAATTGCTTGTTGAGCCATAATCAGTTGTGTTAAAAAATTGACGGTTGAAAACTACTTCTTGGCCGCAGCTCCGTTGTCCCCGATAAACGCCGCCAGCAAATCGTCATGCGGCCGGGCGAGAATATGCGAGCTGACCAGTTCGCCCACCTTGGCGGCGGCCTTGCTCCCGGCGTCCACCGCGGCTTTGACACTGCCCACATCACCCTGGCAGAGCACCGTGATAAGCCCGCCGCCGATGGGGATGGTTTTGATCAGCCGCACATTGGCGGCTTTGACCATCGCGTCACTGGCTTCGACGCTGCCGACGTAGCCCTTGGTTTCAATCATGCCTAATGCTTCACTCATAATTTTATTCTTTGTTGGAGGTTGAGAGTTTCTGGAAATTATTTACTCAGTTCGCAAGGGGTTCCCGGCTGCAGATTGCACGCGTTACCCTCGTCCGTATCGATATGAACCTCGAGCTTGAAGCTTTTGTCGACGCGGCAAAGCATCTTCTCCAAGGCAACCCCGCAGTCGCCGCCGATTTTCAGCCTCATGAAATCCCCCTGCTTGACCCCGTAATAGGCGGCATCGGCGGGCGAAAGGTGGGCGTGACGAAGGGCGCGGATGACGCCCTGCTCCATCTCAAAAAAACCGGCCGGTCCCATCAACATGCAACCCGGTGTCCCCTTGACATCCCCCGAGCTGCGCAGCGGCAGATCGAAGCCCAGCGCAATCCCGTCCGTGTAGGCCAGTTCCACCTGGTTGAGAGTCCGGCACGGGCCGAGAATGCGGAGGTTTGAAATGACGCGGCTGCGCGGCCCGATGAGGGTGAGTGTCTCCTTGGCGGCGAACTGGCCGTCCTGGTAAAGCCACTTGTGAACAGTCAGCTGGTGCCCTTTGCCGAAGAGCGTTTCCACGGCTTCCTGGGTGAGATGGCAGTGACGGGCGCTCACATTGACCAGGAGCGGGTTCGGCGCGGCGGCGGCGGCGGGCATGGGGCGGCCCATGCGCTGATAAACAACCTGGCGGACCAGGTGTTCCACAACCGCGCGATGTAAGGTCGGACTCGGTTCTGCCATAATTGTCAGTTCGGACATCTTGGCAGATTGCTGGAAAGCGTCAACTATTTTCTTGCAAAGCCTTCCAAAATCTTCCAAAAATCTTGGGAGATGTCTGCCGAACAACGCCAGCAACGCATCGCAGCCTACCTGCACAAGGCCGAGTTCGCCTCGCTGGAGGAGCTGGCCCGGCACGTCGGCGCCTCGGTTTCCACCGTGCGGCGAGACCTGACCACACTTGCGGCCACGGGATCACTGAGGCGCACCCATGGCGGAGCCCGGTTGATCCCCGCCCCGAGCGAGGAATTTGCCTTCTCCTCCCGCAACACCCATCAACTCGAAGAAAAGGACGCAATCGGTCGGGCCTGCGCCGAACTGATCCAACCGGGCCAGAGCATTATTCTTGACGCGGGAACAACCATCTACCACGTCGCGAGGCATCTCGAGGAGCGCGTGCCCCAGATCATCACCAACTCACTGCCCGTGGCCAACCTGTTCGGCGCCACCAACCGGCTGGAGGTGATCGTGAGCGGCGGCGTGATTTATCCGCGGCTGGGGGTGCTCGTCGGCCCGCTGGCAGTGGAGGCTTTCACCAAGATCCATGCCGACGTGGCGATCCTGAGCGGCGGAGGTCTGACATTGGGCGGAGTAAGCAACTCGCATGGCCTCTTGATTGATATCCAGCGGGCCATGATCAAAGCCGCGCACCGAGTCATCTTCTGTTTCGACAACACGAAATTCGGCCGGCAATCCGTGCTGCCGCTCTGCGGGCTGGATTGCATCGACACCGTGGTTACCGACGCCAAGGCGCCGCGCGAACTGGTCGCCCAGTTGCGGAAGAAAAACATTGAGGTGATCGTGGCCAGATAACAGGCCGGTTCGCCCCCCCGCCGCAGCGCTTCACTCCGTCAACAGCCCAACCAGCGCGCCGGCCACCTGTTCAATCCCAAGCTGCTGAAGCCCGCCAACAGGCTTGAGGATGCGCACGCCCGGCTGCGGCGGCCGCCAAACCCCCTCATTGCTCTCACCCCATAAAAGCAGACAGGGCAGTCCAATCGCCGCCGCGAGATGGGATATGCCCGAATCGTGCCCCGCAAATGCGCAGCAGCCTTGCAATTCCACTGCCAGCTCCGAGAGCGGCAGGCTGCGGGCCAAGACGACACGTTCCGACGGCAACCCGCAAGCGAGCCGCCGCATCTTTTCACCTTCCGCCTCCCCTCCCGCCAAAAGGAGATCAAGGGCGGTTGTTTCCGTCAACCCTTGAAGCAACCCGGTCCATTGCTTTTCCGGCCAGTTTTTCTTTTCACTCCCGCTGCCCGGATGCAGGGCCAGACGGCGGTTGGGCCGGGGCGCACGGGGCGCCAAACGGAGCCGGGGTAGAGGATCGGCTTGGTATATGGCCAGGCGCTCCAGCGGCTTGAGGAATGCTTGGGCCGCGTGAATCAAACCCGCTTCGTCGGGCCGATGCGGGCCGAGGATAAACTGAGCCCCGGAACAGCGCGCCACATTGGCTTGGAAAACCCCGTCCGGATCGAACAGATAAGAGACAATAATCTCGAAACCTGAAAAATAATCAGAGAGCACAGCATCGAGAGTGCCGTTGCGTGCAAAGAATCCGGCCAGACCGCGTGCCTCGATGGGCTGAACCCTGTCCACCACCCCGCCAAGCATGGCCAGCTCAACAATGTGCGGATAGCCGACGACCTCCAGATGCGCGTCAGGAAAATGACGGCGCAAGGCGTCGATGGCGGGCAGGGTCAGGATGAAATCGCCAATGGCACCGCCGCGCAGAACGAGGATTTTACCAGGACGGGATTTCATTTCAAAATTCCCCATCGCCCGGTCCGGCGCTCGGCCTCAAGATCAGGGTAGGACCGGGGCGGGAGTCAGAACTTGGTGAATCCCAAAGCGGCGACAAACAAACCGAAAATCAAGCGGAGAATGAGGCCGAAGCGGAGCCGGGATTCGCTGGCGGCCGACCAGTTGAGAAAATCACGCATGCGCCACGGGGATACCGTCAACCATATGCCCGCCACCACCAGCACATAAGCCCAGGCCTGAATCACCAGCACCCAGGGGGTCGCCGGCAAAAAGGGGCGGCCGCTGTCCACCATGAGTTTGGCCAGCAGCAGAAAAACCACCGCCAGCCCCCGCACGGCCAGAAAGTCTTGGACGAAAACACAGGAACCCAGCCCCACAGCCGCAAAGCCCGCAAGGAGATAATCCTTGTAGCTCGCGAAATCGGAGATGGATTCCTGGCTTAGATTCCACACGAACCAGGCGGTGCCCAGCAACATGAGAGCAACGCCGGCGGGGGTGTTGCGGGAGAACCGCCGCAGAGCCGCGGCATATTTCCCCGGCCGGAGCAACCCGACGATTTGAATCAGGGCCAGCCCGAGGCCGAGCCCGATAACAAGACTGGAAAACTTAAGTGTCATTGCTTATTTAAAAAGAAAGGATGGGGCATAAGGGAAAAGGACGCAAGCCGCCAGAGCAGAGCCAGAGCAGACGGATGCCACCCTGTGAGTTGACTCTTCAGCGCCGGGCCAATTGATCCAGCAACTTCTCATGAATGCCGCCGAATCCGCCATTGCTAAAAACCACAATGACATCCTCGGCCCGGGTGCGCTCCACGAGGTGGGCGACAATCGCGTCCGCATCGGGCAGATAATTTGTTTCTCGTCCGGAATTCTTCAGGTCGCGCATGAGTTTTTCCGGGTCCAACCGTTCCGCCGGAGCCAATTGCTCCAGCCTGGCCACTTGGGCAACGACCACGACATCGGCGCGGCTGAAGGCGGCTACCAAATCATGCTGAAAAACATTGCGCCGGGTGGAATTGGAGCGGGGCTCGAACACCGCCCATATTTTTTGCGAAGGATACTTCACCCGCAGACCAGCCAGGGTCTCACGAATGGCTGTCGGGTGATGCCCAAAATCGTCGATCAACGTGACCCCGCCGACGACACCGCGCACCTCCATACGGCGCTTTATGCCACGAAACGTGTCGAAGGCCGACTGAATCTGCGGATTGGACAAGCCGAAGTGCCGGGCGCAAGCCACCACGGCCAAGGCGTTGCGGACGTTGAATTCGCCCACGAGGTTCAGTTGAAACCTATATCCCTCGACCTCAAAACCGCTGGCGGTCGCTCCCAGATGCAGGTTGAGGGCTCTGACCCCACTGGCTTCACTCAGTCCGAAGCGTTTGACCGGACAGGGAGCGGCGGCCAGAAGATCTGGCAGATTGGGATCCTCACCATTGGCCAGCAAGAGTCCGTTGCGGGGAATGATGCGCACCAGATGACTGAAGGTTTTCTTGACCGCCTCCAGATCCTGAAAAATATCCGCATGATCAAACTCAAGGTTGTTGATGATCACGGCCTCGGGGAGGTAATGGAGAAATTTGCTGCGCTTGTCGAAGAAGGCCGTGTCATACTCGTCTCCTTCCAGAATAAAGCACTCCCCATCCGCAAAGCGCGCTCCTTGGCCGAGATTTTCCGGAACCCCGCCGATAAGATAGCTGGGTTTCAGACCGTTGTGCTCAAAAACCCAGGCCAGGAGCGATGTCGTGGTCGTCTTGCCATGGGTTCCGGCGACCACGATGGAACGGCGGCCGCGGATGAAAAACTCCTTGAGCAATTCCGGCAGCGAACAGTAGCGCAGCTTGTGCTCCAGCACGGATTCAGCCTCGGGATTTCCGCGGGAAATCGCGTTGCCAATAACCACAAGATCAGGACGAAAATCGAGATTGGCCTCGGAATAGCCATTCATGACGCGGATCTTGCGTTCCGCGAGAAACGTGGACATGGGCGGATAGACATTCAGGTCGGAACCGGTGACCACGAAGCCTTTTTCCGCCATGGCTGCAGCGACAGAGGCCATGGCTGTGCCTCCAACACCAATAAAATGAACCGTTTTGAGCTTGCCGGAAAACATCGGGCCCACCTTAGCCAGAGCGACCCGAAGAGACAAAAGTTTTCTCCGCACCTGGCAAACTTCACATCTTAGCCCGCAAGGGTGCGGACGACGCCCCGGCGCCCCGACGACCCGGCGGGACTGTGGTTTTAATTGTTGGAAGAGACACGTCAACCGGCCGGGTGATCGGCACCGCTGGCGCAGCCGAGCGAACCGGTCCGGCACCCGGGGTGGCCGGAGTTGATTTGGAGCTGGAAGCCGGACGCGTCGCCCGCAATTCCGCCTCGGCCTGACGCCAATGTTCCTGACTCCGGCCGATGGGCCGGCCGGCCTGCTCCCAGAGCTGATACGCCCGCCGGGCAATTTCCTCGGGTTTGAGATTGCTGCCAGATGTGTTTTCGGTTTTCGTTGTCATTTTTCTTGATTTGGTTGGTGAAAAATAGTTCCGTTCCTCAATTGCGTTTCAAACAGGCCCCTTCGGGTGCTGTAAGCCACTCCTTATGCTCTTGTGCGCGGCCTGAAACAGCCGGCCGGCGGGGAAACCCAAACTTCGCTCCTTTCAAAGCCTGAGACTTCCCCGCCACCCCATCCAACCGTTCACTGAACGGCCCCCCTCTTCGCCTCTCCTTGGCAGTCGACAAATTATTTGATCCAAATCCGGCTCGCCTCAACCGGACCAAATCGCTCAGGCATTCTCGCCGGCCTCGAGCTGGCTGATCGCATTGGAATCATTCCGGACCGGGTGCCCTCTTCGCTCACAGGCATTTTGCGTCAAGCCTGCGCCCATCAGGCCCGCTGCTCCTCCCTAAACAAAACGCAAAGCGGCCAGCCCCCCAACAAACAACTGTCCGCTTACAACCACTGCGGCCTCAACACCATGTCCCGCGGCCGGCGGGGAAACCCAGACTTCGCTCCTTTCAAAGCCCGAGACTTCCCCGCCACCCCATCCAACCGTTCACTGAACGGCCCCCCTCTTCGCCTCTCCTCGGCATTCAACAAATTATTTGATCCAAATCCGGCTCGCCTCAACCGGACCAAATCGCTCAGGCGCCCTCGCCGGCCTCGACCTGGCTGATAGCATTGGGATCATTCCCAACCGGACGCCCTCTTCGCTCACAGCCATTTTGCGTCAAGCCTGCGCCCATCAGGCCCGCTGCTCCTCCCTAAACAAAACGCAAAGCGGGCAGCTCCCCCCAACAAACAACTGTCCGCTTACAACCACCCCGGCCTCAACACCATGTCCCGCGGTCGGCTGGGAAACCCAGACTTCGCTCCTTTCAAAGCCTGAGACTTCCCCGCCACCCCATTCAACCGTTCACTGAACGGCCCCCTCTTCGCCTCTCCTCGGCATTCGAGAAATTCTTGATCCACTTGGGCTCGATACCACGCGCCCCGCATTCACTCGTTCAACCCCCCATGCCGGTATCCGTATCCGGACACAACAAGAGCCGGTGCCCACAACCGGGCCGGGTGCTGAGCGTCCCCCTCGGACAAGTTCCACCAGGCTTGATTCGGCTGCTCATGCGCCCCTTCGCCAAACAGCACCGCCAACCGGACTTCCGACCATACCACCAGTGAACGAAAATAGCTCAAGGTCGGGTGGTCCGGCGCAGGCTTGGGCAAACAGGCATCAAACGAAACGACCACTGAGCAAGGCCGCCGCACCCGACGCCCCAACCAGTAGGTGATCCATGCCTTTACCTGCTCGGGCAGGCTCTCGACAGAGTGGGCCGACACGATCAGGACATGGGCGGACAATCCGTCACTAGCCATCAACTCCCGGATCCCCCGAAGGCTCAGCAGTTCAAACCTGAACCCTTGCAGTTCCGACGAGCTCGCCGCATCCCTGTCCCCGGTCAATTGGCAAAGGATTTGCCGGGCCCGCAATCCCGTGATCTGGTCCTCATAGCCCAGCAGATATTTCGGAGCCTGCTGGCCCACCGGCTCATGACCGCGTGCCTCGGAGGAAATCTGGGGGATTTGCAGCATGACAATCACTTTTGAATCGACCGGATGGATCCCAGCGCCGGCTCTTTGGAACCACCAGTCGCGGCGGATCCGTGCGTGCCGAGCTGCTGGAGGATTTTACCGCGCAGAGCGCTGTGCTGCTGACCCAGTTCCGCAGCATAAATGACCCGTCGAAATGGGGACGATTCCCGGTCTTGGGCCAAATACCATTCTGCCAAAGCCCACTCCTCATGCGTCGGCGGATTGCGGTCCAGCAGTCCTTTCTGATAGAGCAACGGCAGATAATCACACACCATTTCCCGGGTGATCCCGGGCAGAAATGTTTCCGGCTGCATATCGCCGGGAAATCCGTCGACCACTCGTCCGTCAAGCCTCGGACTCGACGTCGGACCGGCTTGGGTGAGAATTGATTGGCTCATACCAAAACCCCCGCCATCGGTTGACGACCGAAAGCCTGCGACACGCCGGGTGTTGAACCTTCACTGCCGCCATAAAAAAGACCGACTCGGGCCATGTCCGCCACCTGCTGCAACTGACGAACCACCGGGTTTTTCAGCCCCTGCGCGGCTGCGACCGAGTCGAGTAAAACACCCAAGGCGCAGGAAGGCTTCTGCCGGTCAGCCAACCAACCCGCCAGCCAGGCCACTGCGGCACCGGTAAGCGGCTGCCAACCGTGAAGAGAAAAGAGCACAATGTCCACGGCTACCGCCGGATCGGCGAGTTGCTTTTGAAAGAAACGCTGCCCCAGCAAATCAAGCCTCCAGCTCAGCAACCGGAACGGCTCGGGCTCCTCCAACCGGCAGGCCAAATGATCCAGCGAGAGCCGGGCACGCACACCGGTCGCCACATCCTCAAAAACCACGGCAACAGTCAGCGGAAGGGTTTTGAAGGTCCCGGCCTGCAGCGGATTGATGAGCTTGGTTTCGTTCACGGGAGAGGAACATAGAATATGCGAAAAAAACCACCATTGTAGGACCTGCTGATTTCATATCAGCAAAAAGCTGACCCACTATCAGGCAAATCAGGCAGGCCAAAAAACCTGCCCATACCGGCATCTCCACCCCCAAAAACGGTCCGCCGGCGGCGGCAAAGGGGATGTCCGCGCAAGCCCCCTGCAGGCCGGGTGAGGGGAACTCCCACAGGCATTCCATTTACCGCTGCCGTTTCATGCTTTTTCCTGCTCAGGCAGAACCACACGGATGGTGCAGCCGTGACCGGGGCGGGAGCGGACGGAGATTTTCCCGTGATGCGCCTCCACAATGCGATGCACGATTGCCAGGCCAAGTCCCGTTCCGGCGCGCTTGGTGGTGTTTAACAGCGAGGTGAAAGCCAGACGCTGCTGTTCCTCACTCATCCCCTCCCCTGTGTCCACAAACTCCATCACAACCTGCCCCTCGGCATTGGGCCCGCTGCGGGTGCGGATAGTCAAACTGCCCCCGCCGGGCATGGCCTCCGCCGCATTAAGGAGAAGATTGAGGATGACCTGCTCCAACTGGGTGGCGTCGCCCGGAACGAACGACAGATCGGCCTGCAAGTCGGTCACCCAGCGGATGTTCTGGTTTTTGAGTTTATGGCGCACCAGCAACCCCAACTCCTCGATCAATCGATTCAGATTCACCGGGGCCAGTGTCGGCTCAATGGTCCGGGCAAAATCAAGAATCTGCTCCACGATCTTGTTCAAATGATCGATTTTCTCCCCCAGAATCCGCGTGTCCTTTGCCCGAGGATCCCCCTCAGGAAACTTAAGGTCGAGCGAGTGATAAAGCATTTTCATCACCGTGAGTGGATTGCGGATTTCATGGGCCACTTCGGCCGCCAGCAGGCCCAAGGCCGAGAGTTTCTCATTCTGCCTCATCTGCTCCTCGACATCCACAATGCGCTCATAGAGGCGTGCCTTTTCAATGGCGATAGCCGAAAGGTCAGCCAAGGCTGAAACGATGCGGATTTCCTCGTTGGAGAACTGGTAGAATTGGCCCATGTAGATATTAAGGGCGCCCAAAGCCTTTCCGGCAAACACCAGCGGCACACTGAGCATCGATACCAACCCCTCGCTGCGGGCCACGTCCACATTCTCATAATGACTGGAAACTTGAACGTTCCCGACCTGCATTGGTTTCTTGCGCCGAATCACCACGCCCAGCAGGCTGTCGCTGAAACTCAACCGGGGTTTTCCCTGATAAGTCTCACCCGCCCCGTGAGAGGCGCGCAGGTCCAGCCACTCGCCAGTGGCATCGAGCATCACCAGCGAGGATGTCTTGGCATGCATGAGGTGGCAGGCTTCGCGCGCCACCACCTGCAGCGCATCATCCAGATTCAGGGTGGAATTGATGGCTCCACTGACTTCGGCCAGGGACTCGAAGAGACGGGCCTTGAGCCGGAGTTGCTCATAGCGCCAGGTGTTCTGGATGACCCGCACGGCCTCCTGCGCCAGCGCCTCCAGCAACTCCTGATCCTCCGCACTGAACGCGTCCAGCCGGTCGGAGTCCACGTTGAGCACCCCCCGCACCTCCTCCTTGACCACGAGCGGCACCGCCAGTTCCGAGCGCACATCGGGCTGGATCATGATGTAATGGGGCTCGGTCCGCACGTCGCCTGAACGCACCGCTCGGCCGGTACGCGCCACCATCCCCGTGAGCCCTTCCCCGACCCGCAGCTTGAGTTCCGCCGCAGCGACAGGCAGTCCGGCGGCGGCCTGGATGTCAAGAAAGCCGCTCGTCGGATTGAGCAGCACGACCGACCCGCTGGTGGCCCGCATCAAACGCAACGCCTCGCTTAGGATCAACTGGAGCGCCGCCTGCGGCTCCAGCGTGGAGTGGATCACGTTGCCGACCTGATAGAGCCGCTGCAAGCGCTCGTACCGGGCTTTGAGTTCAGTCAGTTCATCACTCATGGCCTGGACCTAACGCACCCGGGCCATAAGCACAAGGCCGGTGGCCGCGAAGATTAAATTGGGCAGCCAGCCCCCGACCCAGGCCGGCACATAACCCGCCGACCCGAAGGCAAAGCCGACCTGCTGCAAAATGAAAAAAGTGAAGCAGATGAAAATGCTGGCCGCCACACCCACGAAGACATTGCGCCGGCCCGACGGCACGGCAAACGGGACGGCGATCAGCACCACCACCAAGCAGGTCCACGGCCCGGCCAGGCGCCCGTGAAGTTTGGTGGACAGCCAAGCACGAACCCCAGGATCGGGATTGGGATGCAGGCTCTCATAATTGAGGATTTCCGAGACGGGGATATCGGCCTGACGGGTGTTGCGCAAGCTCAGGCGGTCCGCAACAAGGATCTCGCTCTTGATCATGCGCGGCGTCTCGGAGAAGGACGGCATGATCAGCGCCGCGATCTGGCGATGGGATGAGCTGGTGGTGTTGGTTTCCATGCCGAACCTGAACTCGCGCGCCTTGAAAAAGGTCCAACACCCGTTGGTAAAAGCGGCCCTCTCGGCAAAAAGCTGCCAACGCGTGCCGTCCGCCGAGGACCATTTCACCATCAGATTGCGCATCTCGCCGCTCTGCTGGTTATAGGTGCCGATGTGCCAGTAACGATCATCACGCGCGTTTTGAAAATCAAGGTTCCGGACCCACTGCCGTTGCTCGGGGCTCAGGCTGGGGCCCACCCGGCGCTGGAGAATCTCCTCGACGATGGCGGAGGTGCGGGGGACACCGAATTCTTCCAAAGCGAAAAGCGCCAGACTGGCCATCACGCCCACGGCCATATAAGGCAGACACAAGCGCCACAAACTCACCCCGGCCGCGCGAATAGCGGTGATTTCATTGTGCCGGGCATGATTGGTCAGCGCGTAGAGCAGCCCCAGAAGCAGAGCCACCGGAAGCACCAGAATCAGAAACTCCGGCGTCTTGAACACGTACAACTCCGCCACGTCCAGACCGTGAAGCTTTTTATCCTGCAGATGATGCAGTTCACCGAACAGGTCGAAGGCAATCCAAAAAACCAGAAAACCGCCAAGGCAAAAGCCCAGCGGAATCAGAAACTCACCCAGCAGATAGCGGTCAAGGCGGCGCACCTAAAGGGAGCGTAGAAGCGGGGATGGCAACCCTGCAAGCTTTAGAATGGGCAGCCGGCACCCGACGCCCCCGACCACGCCTTAGGGGAGGATGAGAATTTCCGGACGCAATTGCCCAAGGCACTGGGCTGGCAGTCGCCGATCCAGCGAGCCGGCAAGGGGGTTTTCACGGTCCACATGGCCGTCCACAAATGCCACGGCTGCTTGCCGCGCATGCCGGAAATGTCCATGGCCGTAATAGGCTGAACTTGTATAAATGCTGGCAAAATCCAGGTAATACCATTCCTCAAGTATCGGGCTGCTGCGGGTGGCTGGAGCTTGAAAGTCATTTGCTTGGGCTGCATCGGCAAAAACAGCGGTGCCCGACGGCCTCTGGATGTGATCCACCCGGACCGGAGGCTGCCCAGCGGGGGCGGAGAGGCTTACGTTGTAACCATAGCTGCACAAAACCCGGGTGGACTTGAGCTTCAAGAGCGGTGGTCCAGATGGCATCGATGGACACAGCCGCGTATCATCCCCGCCGAGGTAGGGATGTAGTTTGCCAAGCGCGAGATTGCAGGGCCTCTGCCCTTCCGGCTGGGAATTATCCAGCCAGCCAAACCACCAGATCGTCCCGTTGTTGGTCGACCCATCGGAAATCCGGAAGCATTGCCCACCCGAATCATCCCAATACATCGCGGCGCCAAATCCGAACTGGCGCAAATTGCCGATGCAGTCCGTACGCTGGGCAATAGACTTGGTCCGCCCAAGGGACGGCAGCAGTAATGCAGCCAGAATGCCGACAACAGTGATGACCACCAGCAATTCCAAGAGACTGAACGCCCGGTGCTTCATGAAGCCGATGCCGGCGCGCTCTTTGAGCGATAGGGACAATGACGGCAACCGCTGCCACAACACGAACCCCGCCTTAAATGGTATGCCTCAGTGAACACCATCCTGCCGAGCGGATCGAAATAATAATCCCCTTCAACAGCAGGAGAAATCACCGGCGCAATTGAGACTGAAGACCGCGAATTGAGGAGCCCCAAGTCGGCACCCGACCTGCTGATTGGTGGGTTTTTTAAATTAATCATGGCCGGCAGGCTCGGATTCGGTAAAAGGCCCGAATGCCCGCAAGACTGGCATCCGGCAACATCATCGCTCCGGCAGTTCCCGCAACGGTGGGGGAAACGGAAATCCATGACGCAAAATCCAGCGTGCGCTCGAGGGTGTAAAACCAATTGGTCCGGCCGGAGAATGTCAGATTCAAGTTTCCGTTAATCCGGCTGAGCTGAAGACTTTCCACAGGCGCCGGTGGAAGAGTAACGCTGAAATTTGCCACTGTGCCATGGGCTAGAATGGAGTCACCAAGCCCGTCATCTTGGTAACTGGAGATAGAAACACTGTCGAAGCGGAAATCATCAATAGGCTGGGAATAAACAAAAGGAAGAGCCGTCCACAGCACGCCATTGGTAAAGACCTCGCAGGTGGCATTGGTCGCCCCAGAGGCATGACCCATCCTGATATGGTAGATCTGCCCGGGGACCAGGGTTTTATTATCCCAGGCAAAATACATGTGGCCATAGTCCCCATTGGTATCGACAAGAGTTACGTTTATGGAATCGCCAAAACCCGTGTCTGGAAAATAATCAAATTCAAACAGGTTGGGGGCGGTGCCACCGCCGCGCGAAAAAGCCGGGCTTACGGCATTAGACAAGCGAAAGAGTCCAACGGCCAATTCAGAACCGTAGCCCAAGGCCAATGCATCCTTGAGCTGCAAATCAAAAGAGACACTGAAATCATCATCAGGCGTCAACACCGTGCCCAGAGACCGGTGGAAATAGCTGTTGGAGTTGGTTGAATCCCAAGTGACCTCCAGGACATGATTGGTGCCATTCCACTGGAACAGGTTGGAATTGCCGAAGACCCTCCAACCGTTTTGCAACGGGTCGTGGGAGAAATCTTCGGTAAGAGTGGACGCCTGCAATGACGCCACCACGCAGAGGAACAGGCCGGCACGGGCCAGCCATTGGATTTTCATGGATCTGATCTTTCAAGTTGTTCCGTGTTCAACAGGAACACGGAACGGGTTGGGTTGAGAGACCAGAGCGAAACCTGGAGAAAAAAACCTCCAGACTTCGCAAACGAGGAATGGAGGAAATTCGACGAGCCGCCCGGCACAACCGGACGGACTGGTCCCATCTTTCTCTTTGCGGAGAAGCGCTCCGAAACACGCCCGGAGCTGACGAGTGCACTCAAGCCGGTATCCTGACTCTGGCATCAAACCTCACTCCCGCCTTCCCGGACTTTCGTCCAGTGGCATTGGGAGTTTGTAGCCCTTACAGTGGCGCAACCGTCCCGGATTCACACCGGGTTCCCTGACACTTGAATACGATGATAGCGGAAACCTCTTCCGCAGTTTTCAATGAACGTTTCCCTGATACCGCCTGACTGAAACATAATCAATCAAAATCGACATCGACATGGGCCGAACGAGAGCAAACCCGGCTCAGTCCGTATTTGGATAGGAGCCGAGCACTTTGACAAAGTTGCAGTATCCGCCAAGCAACTCCACGGCGCGAGCCACCTTGCGATCCTCCACATGGCCATCGCAGTCGATGAAGAAAAAATATTCCCAAGCCTTCCGCTTGCTGGGGCGGCTCTCAATCTTGGTCATGTTGATCTTGTAACGACGGAAGGCGGCCAGAGCCTGATGCAACGCGCCGACCTTGTCGGTGACGCTGACCATCAGGCTGGTGCGATCGTTGCCGCTAGGCGGGCTGCATTGGCGACCGAGAACGAGGAACCGGGTGGCGTTGGCAGCATTGTCCTGGATGTCGCGCTCCAGCAGGTTCAAACCGTATTTCTCGGCTGCCAGGCTGCCGCCAATGGCCGCGGCCCCCTTCTCCCCCGCCGCAAGTTCGGCAGAGCGCGCGTTGGAGGATGTCTCGATAATCTCGGCCTGGGGCAGGTGCGCTTGAATCCAGCCGCGGCACTGGGCGAGCGACTGGGGATGGACGTAAAGTTTTTTGATCTGTTTGCGCGTCGAATTACTCATGAGGCACTGCTGCACCCGCAGAACAATCTGGGAAACAACCTTCAGATCGCTTTCCACAAACATGTCCAGCGTATGGGTCACCACCCCCTCAGTGGAATTCTCCACCGGCACCACTCCATAGTCCGCGCGGCGTTTGCTCACTTCGGTGAAAACATCCCCAATGGTCGGCTGGGCCGCGTAGCGCAGACTCGCACCAAACCGGCGCAGGGCGGCTTGATGCGTGAAAGTGGCCTCCGGCCCGAAATACGCAATGGTCATGGTCTTCTCCAGCGAGAGGGCGCTGGACATGATCTCGCGGTAGATGGCGCGGACATGCTCGTTGGTCATCGGCCCCTCGTTCAAGCGGCAAGCCCGATCGAACACGGCCCGCTCACGATGCGGATTGTATATCTCCTGCCCCGCTTTGAGCTTGATCTCGCCTATTGACAAGACATGCCGCATGCGCTCGTTGAGCAATCGCACGATCTGCGCATCCAGCTTGTCAATCGACTGACGATGATCCGAAAGATTCATGATGAGGGAGCATGGAGAATTCAGGCCCGGGAATCAAACTTGTTTGCTCAGCGCGGACGTGGAACAACGCCTGTCCAAGACGGCCCCCGGTTGCCGGCACGGCTCCCCCGACAATTTCAGGGCCGGGCCGGGCTGCCGGCGGCACCGGAAACATCCTGCGGCAGGACCCCCGGCTCATTGTTACCGGCGTCCTCCTCCGGAATCCGCATCGCGTAAAAGGAGCGGTAAACAAAGACCAAAGCAACCAAGAAGAAAAAGCCGCCGATGCAGCTCTTGAGCGTTTGATCCTTCATTGTCACGGCGATCTCAACCGCCAAAAGGCCGAACAATGTGGTGAATTTAATGACCGGATTCATCGCAACGGACGATGTGTCCTTGAACGGATCGCCCACCGTGTCGCCCACCACGGTGGCGGCATGCAGGTCGGTGCCTTTTTGGCGGAGGTCGACCTCGACGATTTTCTTGGCGTTGTCCCAGGCCCCGCCGGCGTTAGCCATGAAAACCGCCTGAAACAGCCCGAAAAACGCGATGCCTATGAGATAACCAATGAAAAAGTAGGGGTTGATGAACGGGAGCGCCAAGGCAAAACAGAACACAACAATGAAAATGTTCCACATCCCTTTCTGGGCGTATTTCGTGCAAATCGCCACCACCTCCTTGCTGTCCTTGTCCGAGGCCGTGGCCACGTCCAGTTTCATGTTCTCCTTGATATATACCACCGCGCGATAGGCCCCGGTCACAACCGCCTGGCAGGACGCACCGGTGAACCAGTAAATGACCGCCCCGCCCATAAGCAGCCCCAAAATGACCTGAGGCTGCACGATGCTCAGCCGGGAAACGGCATCCCCAAACATGTTTTCCAGCAGAATGATGATCCCAAACACCATCGTCGTCGCCCCAACCACCGCAGTGCCGATCAGCACGGGCTTGGCCGTGGCCTTAAAGGTGTTGCCCGCGCCATCCCCCTTTTCCAGCTGATGCTTCGCGTTTTCAAAATCCGCATCAAAACCAAAGTCCCGCCGGATTTCCTCGCGGATCCCTGCCAGACCTTCAATCTGGCTCAGCTCATAGACCGATTGGGCGTTGTCGGTGACAGGCCCGTAGCTGTCCACGGCGATGGTCACCGGCCCCATGCCCAAAAATCCGAAGGCCACCAGGCCGAAGGCGAAGATCGGCGCGGCAAAAACAAACCTGGCCGGCATGATGGCCAGGAACGCAGGCTGCTGCGAAAAAAAATACGAGGTCGCCATCAGCGCCATGATGCACAGCCCCATCCAGAAAGCGGAAAAATTGCCAGCCACAAACCCGGAAAGAATATTCAGCGACGCCCCGCCATGCCGCGAACAATTGGTCACCTCCCGCACATGCCTGGAACTGCTACTGACGAACACCTTGGTAAATTCAGGAATCAATGCCCCGGCCACAGTCCCGCAACTGATGATCACCGAGAGCACCCACCACAGCTGCGGCTGCACCGTGTGAACTGCATCGGTGAAATCGCCCAGCAGCAATTTGCTCGCCGCAAAGGTCACCCCGATGGATACGGCCGAGGTGATCCACACCAGATGAGTCAGTGGGGCCTCAAAATCAAAATCCCTCCGCCCTCCAAACTTCACCCGGCTCAGAATCTGGTTCAGAAAATAAGACGCCAGCGATGTCACTATCATCAGGGAACGCATGGTAAAGAGCCACAGGATAAGCGTGGCGCAAACCCGCGGGCTTGCAGCCAGCGCCAGCGCCAGAAAGGCGATCAACGCAACCCCCGTGACACCATAGGTTTCAAACCCGTCCGCCGTCGGCCCCACCGAGTCGCCCGCATTGTCCCCCGTGCAATCGGCAATCACCCCCGGATTCTTCGGATCGTCCTCCGGCAACTTGAATACGATCTTCATCAAATCCGAACCAATATCGGCAATCTTGGTGAAAATGCCCCCGCAGATGCGCAGGACAGAAGCGCCGAGCGACTCCCCGATGGCGAATCCTATGAAACACGGTCCGACCAGCTCGCGTGGCGAGAACATCAGAATGCAAATCATGAAAAAAAGCTCCACCGAAACGAGCAAAAGTCCGACGCTCATGCCCGAGCGCAGCGGAATACTCAGCGTGGCCAGCGGCTGCCCCTGCAGGGCCGAGAATGCCGTGCGGGAGTTGGCCACGGTGTTGATCCGGATACCAAACCAAGCCACACCGTAGCTGCCAAGGATTCCAAGAACGGACGCCGCCAGAATCATCGCCACGTGCCCGGTCGGGTTCCCCTGCAGAACCTTGAAATAGTAAACCATGCAGCCGGCGATCAAAACCCACAGAAGGGCCAAAAACCTGCCCTGAGTGAACAGATAGGTTTTACAGGTTTCCCAGATGGTATGGGAAACCCGGGCCATGCTTGCATGCACCGGAAGCGATCGGGTCTGTCGATATTGCAGCACTCCGAATACGGCCCCACCCAGGCAGATGAGCAGCCCCAGATACATCAGCGCGGGACCACTGACGCCGCCCAAGCCGGCAAAACGCACGGCACTCAGATCAGGAATATGGATATCGGCCTCGCCGGTATGGCCCCAAGGGCTAAGACCAAGCAGGGAGATTATGAGTAACAGCCAAAACGGGGAATGTTTGGTTCGCATAAACGTCCCCACCATGCGTGAGGGACAACAGTCAGCCAAAACATCTTTTGTCCTTTGCTTGGGCTGAATTGGCAATACGGGGTGAAAACTTAAAGTTGAAGCCTCTGTATCTCACAGCCAAACAGCAATCCTGTTTTCGAGGCTACTTTATGCGGCAAAGGCTGGCGGAATAATACTCCTTTGATTCGGGCTTTGCCGGAGTTAAAAGCCCTACTCAAAGGACATTTCGCATGGGATTTTTGTGCCGGCCCGTAACCACACACACACCGACCTCATTGCCGAACATTAAGCATCCTCACGTCGGTTGCCTCGCGAAACAATGCCGCCCCGGCAATTCATGGACTGCAGGTTCCGGTTGCAAGACCCGAAGGGATGCTGATTCCCGCGCCCCCAATCATTAGCGAGCCACCGGCGCGCTAATCCGACTTTGTCCGGATGAGGCTTTGCGGCATCGCTGGCACCGCAAATGTCGCTGCCAATGCTGTTGGTTTTCGTTTTTCCGTGATTCGGAGGGTATGGAGGGTCAATTGCGCCTCGAAACCCTCCTCTTGCACGATTGGCTTGGGCAACACACTTCGTGCTTCGTACCGGCCTGCTGTCCATTGGCCCCTTGACTTGCTTCCAAGCGCCGTAGGCGCGACCTGTCTATAGATCCGCGTCTATTCAAAAATCTTCCCCAGCCCCGTAGGGGCCGGTGCGGCAAAGCGGCAGGCGGCAGGGGCGAAAAACACGCGCAAAATAAATTGGATTTGTCTGGATTGCTCATCTGCCGTTTGTCCCGCTCCTCCGGAGCTTGGAATTTATTTTGGATCGCTAGCTATGGGCAGGTCGCCCCTCTGGAGCTTCAAGAAAGCCGCTTCATCCACCAAGTCCCGAAGTCCCAGTTGACACTCATGACCGCCTCAACGCTTTTGGGTGCTTGAACCTGCAGCCATTTACCCAAGGTGGTTTGATCGGCGCCCTTGGCCAGTCCAACCAGCTCGGCGAGCACTTGGTCTTGACCCAAAACCGTTCCATGTCCGCCAGAGAGGTGGCCTCGGAGGCAAAACCCGGCATGATCTGCGACATCAGAAAAATAGGGGAAAAGCCCGAGGTCAGCCAATTCCCAACTTAATGTGAAAATTTACGGTCGTCGCTGATGATTGGGGTCCCCCGCAGGATTACCCGTGCACTCCGGAATCAGCGGCTGGCAGTCAAAACACTCCTGATTTCCGCAAGAACCCGCTCCGGCAAAATGGTTGCCATGCAGGGGACGGCACTCTGACAAACTGCCACCCCGCCAGCGCAGGAACAACGCGCCGCGGACAAAACCCGATGGGTTCCCCCCACAGGCGCCCAGCGCCGAGGGTCGGTCGGGCCGAACAGAGCCACTACAGGCACCCCCAGCCCAGCCGCAAAATGCAACGGCCCCGTGTCCGCCGAAACAAAAACCGCAGCCCTCTTCAAAACCGCCAGATACAGGCCCAGATCCGGTATGGGGGAAACCGTCATAGCCCTCGGCGCAAGATATTTGAACTGGTTAAGCAACTGCTCCTCGCGCTTGCCAACTCCGCTGGCAAAGACCAAGCGCAACCCGGAATCCGCAGCCAAACAGTGCAGGGCCACCCAATGGGCCACCGGCCATTCCTTCTTGATCTGACTGGACGCAAGATGGCAGAGAATCGAGTCCGGCTCGGAAAGGATTTGGCCGGCGGCGGCAGACAGGGAATCATCGGCGCAAATCTCCGGAGCGAGCGAACGCGAAAGCGGAATCTGCCAGGGGGCCAAAAGCTTGGCCAAACGGAGCGATTCATGCACCGGGTTCCCATCCGGCTCAGCGCGTTCGGTGTAGAGAAATCTCCGGCCCAAGAACCCGCCTCGTTCATCCCAACCCAGCCGGCGCCGGGCTCCAATCAGGAAACTCAAAAGCGCCCCGCGATCATTGCTTGCAAAATCCACCGAACGATCGAAGCGCTGACCTCGAAGCGCACGGATCAGAGGCCACGTCTCGAGAAGACCGGCCCGCCCCCGACGGCGGGGCATGGCCCAGACACGGGTGAGCCAGGGCAAATGCTGGAAAAGCGGGGCGATTTCATGAGGCACCAGCAGATGGATTTCACCCTCTGGAAACCGTTCGCGAATCGCCCGGAGCGCCGGGGTCATCAGCACCGCATCGCCAAAATATTTGAACTGCAGGGCGAGGATTTTCTCGGGGCGGGATCTCACGGATAATTAAGGGGCTTGATTTCCGACTTTAACGGTCATACACCGCCGCTGCATCACGAGGCGAATTGCAACTCGTAGAGCTTCTGATAAACCCCGCCACGCCGGACCAGTTCCTCGTGGCGGCCCGTCTCCACTATCTCCCCCTGCTTCATCACCACGATCAGGTCCGCATGCATGATGGTTGAGAGCCGGTGGGCAATACAGATCGTCGTGCGCCCCTTCATCAGTTCGTCGAGCGCCGCTTGAACAGCCCGTTCGGACTCCGTATCCAGAGCGCTGGTGGCCTCATCGAGAATCAGGATCGGGGCATCTCTCAAGACGGCCCGGGCGATGGCGATGCGCTGACGCTGGCCGCCGGAGAGCGAAACCCCCTTCTCTCCGATCACGGTATCGAAGCCGTCGGGTTTCTGCTGGATGAAGTCGAGCGCATAAGCATGCTTGGCGGCGGCGGTGATTTCCTCGATGGTCGCCCCCAACCGACCCAGCTCGATGTTCCGGCGAAGCGTGTCGTTGAAAAGAATGTTTTCCTGCGCCACCACCGCGATTTGGTTTCGCAAATCCCGGGTGGTGACCTCGCGCAAATCCACCCCGCCAATTTTGATGGAGCCGCGGGCCGGGTCGTAGAAGCGCAGCAGCAGATTGGCCAAGGTGGTCTTGCCGGACCCGCTTTCACCCACCAATGCCACAAGCTGACCGGCCTTGACCATCAGATCAATTTTGCGCAATACCGACTTGTCCCCGTAGTTGAAATCAAGCCCCTTGATCTCAATATCCGCATGGGAGGCATGAAGCATTTTGGGCTGCAAGGGTTCCGGAACGGAATTCCGCGTGGCGAGCAGCTCAAAAACCCGTTCACTGGCGGCCCGGGCCTGATGCATCTGATTGTGCAACCGAGTAAACGCCTTGATCGGCGGATAAATCATCACGATGGTCAGGACAAAGGTGAGAAAATCCGACTCCGTCGGCTGGCGGTCCTTGGGCAAAAATTGCAGGCTCTGCTGGATATAGAGAAAAACCAGACCGATGCCCAAGGCCCCGAAGATTTCCGTGAGCTGACTTGGAATTTCATTGGCCCGCAACACCCGCATCAATTGTCCCACGTATTTCCCGTTCGTCGCCCGAAACTCCGCGCTGACCGTCTCCTCCAGATTGTAAGCTTTGATCACCCGGTTGCCCGTGAACGATTCGTGCATCAGGTTGGTCAGCTCCGCATTGTAGCCTTGAACCGCCCGGGCCGACTTGCGGACTTTCCGGCCAAAAACCACAATCGGCACGATGCACACCGGAAACACCACCATCGAAATAAGGGTCAACGTGGTGTTCGTCGCCAGTTGATACCCAAGCAGGCAAAAAATGGTGATGGGATCCTTCACCGCCGACGCGAAAGAACTGCCCACAATCCCATACAGAACCTGAGTGTCGTTGGTGATACGAGCGATCAAATCGCCTGTGCTGGCCCGGTTGAAAAAGCCCAGAGACAGATTCTGCAAATGGCTGAACAGCTTGGAGCGGATATCGGCTATGGCGTGCATCGCCGACCAGTTCGTGAGATAAATGCTGGCATATTGCAGCGTGTTGCGCAAAAGCATGATCACCGGTATCGCAGCGATGATCAGGACCCAGTGGAACTGGTCGCCGGCGGCGGGGGCATGCAGTTCCGGAACCAGCGCGGCCAGGCGCTGGGAGAGTGGGCGAATCCAGCGGGGGGCGGTCTCAAACTGGCGATGCAGGTTGGTGGTTCCGGTGAAAACCAACTGCACGACCACCTTCACGGCGGCAATGAGCAGGCCGTTGGCCAAGCCGTAGCCAATGCCACAAAGCAGGCCGAGAAAAAACCGCCCGCGATACGGCCGGACAAAACCCCAGAGTTGGCGCAGAAAATAAGCCATTCGATGCCCGATTTTTTAACACGCGGCCCATGAAAGCGAGCGTTTTGTTTTTCAGCGCTCGGAGGGCGAGTTGACTCAAATTAAATCTTACCGGGGCTGGGCGGTGGACGGGGAGTCCGCCGATACGTTGACTCATAATCATGGTTACCGGAACCGCGACTCTGGGTTTATCCTCCAAACGCGAGCGTCTGGCTCGCATTCACGGACGCTATCAGAGGGCCGGACGGCCGCACAAGTCACGCATCCTCTGCGAGTTCTGCGCGACATACGGGTATCATCGCAAAGCAGCCCTGCCGCTCTTGAACCGGCCGCTGCGCACCTCGCCCCCCCCCGCAGGGCGGCAGCAGATTAAATGCCCCTTGGGCGGGGCCGCCACCTGATTCACTCCGTGGAAATCCGAGGTTCGGCAACCCCAAGCCACAAGATCCCGCCCTTTATAAAACTGGCGATCGTGATTTAGGGACCCCTTCCAAAAAGGCCACCATCCGCCTTGCCTGAGCATCCCAGTTGTATTCAGTGACAATGCGTTGACGCCCGCGGGATCCCCGCCGCTCCAACCCGCTTCGATCCATGTCGGACACCTCGCGGATTTTCGAGGACAACGACCGCTCAAGATCGTTAAAATCAACATAGATGCCATCCTCACGCAAGACGTGCTCCACGCCGCAGGCTTTTGTGGAAACGACAGCTTTTCCAGTCATGACAAACTCAAAGAGCTTTGACGGAAAGCTGTTGTCACGACCCAAGAAAGGAAGTCGCGGGTTGGCCGGTGTAAATTTCTTTCTGTAAATTGCTTTCTTTCCCTGCTGCTTCGCCCCTTTGGGGTGAGGCGGAGC
>CAIQOK010000185.1 GCA_903873415.1 uncultured Verrucomicrobiota bacterium
CGCCACGCAAGCCTGGGAACTCAGTTTTGAAGCCACAGCCGCACTGCGCCGTATGCGCCGCCGCCGGCTGATTATTGCCGCCTGCTATACCCAAGCTGAATTGTGGCCTTGATGTCACTCTATTATGCGAGTCTCAATAATTGAGCCGGACAAACCGCATCAAGGGTGTCACCTTGCATCCAAACCCGGTCCCGATGGATATTGCTGAACGGCGGCGCACCGGGCCTGCAGGTTAAAGGTCAGGCACCGACTTCCCTGAGGATGAGGGAGCAGATTTTTTCCGACCATCTTTCCAGAACTGTCGCATCGGGCCCTTCAAGCAAAAGTCGCGCTTTGGGTTCCGTGCCGGAGTAGCGCAGCAGCAGCCGGCCCCCCGCCTGGGTAAGTTCCGTCTCGGCCTCGGCAACCAGTTTGAATAGTCCATCGAGTTGGTCGAATGGTCTTTTCTCCCGGACACGAATATTGGTGATTTTCTGTGGATAGCGCGTCCAGCAGCGAGCCAGCCGGGACAGGGATTGGTCGCGCTCCTTCATGATCCGCAGGATCTGCAGGGCGCTGACCAACCCGTCGCCGGTGGTGCTGTAGTCCCGGAAAATCATGTGGCCGCTCTGTTCTCCGCCGAGATTGAAGCCGTGGCGGAGCATTTCATCGATCACGTTCTTGTCGCCGACGCTGGTGCGGATGACCCGGCCGCCGGCGGCGTGAACCAAGGCATCCAGGCCGGCGTTGCTCATCACCGTGCTGACAAGTGTTTTGTGGGCTAGCGTGCCCTGGGTGAGCATGTCCAAGGCGGCAATGGCCATGATGTCATCCCCGTCCACCAACCCGCCGCCCTCGTCGCAAAGAATCAACCGGTCGGCGTCGCCGTCGTGGGCGATTCCCAGGCAGGCCTGATGCTCCACCACCTTTTTGCAAAGCGACTCCGGATGCATCGAGCCGCAGTCCCGGTTGATGTTCATGCCGTCGGGCTGGTTGCCGTAGACGATCACTTCCGCGCCGAGTTCGCGCAGGACGCAGGGGGTGGATTTGTAGGCGGCGCCATGGGCGCAATCCACCACCACGCGCATTCCCTCCAGAGTGAGGCCTCGGGGGAGGGATGCCTTGGCAAATTCAATGTAACGTCCCAACGCATCCTCAATGCGGACCGCCTTGCCGATGGCTTCGGCAGTGGGCCGGATGTTTTCAATCTGCCCGCTGAAAACCAGATGCTCGATCTCCGCCTCGATCCGGTCATCGAGCTTGTAGCCGTCGGCCCTGAAAAACTTGATCCCGTTGTCGGCATAGGGGTTATGCGAGGCGGTGATGACCAGGCCGGCGTCGGCGCGCAGGCTGCGCGTGGCATAGGCCACCCCGGGAGTGGGAAGAGGGCCGATGAACAGCACGTCTACCCCCATGGAAAGGATGCCGGAGGAAATGGCGTTTTCGAGCATGTAGCCGGACAGTCGTGTGTCTTTGCCAATGACGATCTTATGCCGGCCGCGGCCGCGGGACTGGGACTCCAGATTTTTGAAGACGTGAGCGGCGGCGCGCCCCAGTTTGAGCGCGGTTTCCGCGGTGACTGGTTCGATGTTGGCGACGCCGCGCACGCCGTCCGTGCCGAAGATTTTTTTGGCTGAGCTCATGATGGAATGCCGGGTTTAGCGTTGGGAAAGCACGATGACCTCGACGTCCGCGGGGACGGTTTTGATGCGGGTGACCCCCGGGGGGAGGGTGATATCGATTTCCTTGTGCAGACTGCGGGCCGCCGCTATGCCGCTCAGATCCACCTCAGCCCGAATGTCCCGGGCATGCAGTTGCTGGAGTGTCCGCGGTTCCGCACGGACTGTGACCTGGACTTCAGGAGGGTTGACGCGAACATTACGGGCCTCGGCTGCGGTGAAGACAACCCTCACCGGGATATTGTGAAAAGTCTGCTCTGAAATGGCGGTTCCTGCCAGTCCGATATCCGGCGTCACTTCGGTGCGAATGGCCATCTTGACCGTCAGCCAGATCAGCACCGAGAGAACCAGCGAGAGCAATTTCAGCCAGAAATCCTCAAAAAGCAGTTGGCGTAGGAATTGAATCATTTGTCGCGCCCTTGGGGGTTGATGGAGGCGTGGTCGCTTGAAGCCATGTGCACGGCAGAAGGTGCCACATTCCGCCGTTGCGACCAGAAACGCACCCAGCTCAGTCCGCTTTGGGAACGGGTTGAGGAGATGAGCACGGAGGTGAGAAAAGCGCGCAAGGCCTCCACCGTCACGCCGCGGACCAAGTGTCCCTTATAAGCGTGGGAAATCGCCCCGGTTTCCTCCGACACCACCACCACCACAGCGTCCGTTTCCTCGCTTAAACCAATGGCCGCCCGATGCCGGGTTCCCAGCGACTTGCTCAGATCGGCCCGTTGCGTGAGGGGAAAGATGCACGCCGCATAAGCGATCCGGTCCCCCTTGATGATAACCCCGCCGTCGTGGATGGCATTGTTCGGGAAGAAAATGGTCTCCAGCATTTCGGGCGTGGCCGCGCAATCCACCTCGATGCCTGATTCGACGGCTTCCTGAAGCTGGATGGATTGCTCGATGGCGATGAGTGTGCCGATGCGCACGTCAGCCAGCCGTTCTACGGTTTGGATGATGACTTCGATGGCCTCCCGCTGCTCGCTGGCGGAGGCGAAAAGGGGGAGGTTGCCCAGTTCGGCCAGCATTCGGCGCACTTCAGGTTGGAAGAGCACCACAACAGCCACAAGAAAGAAGGCCGAAAAGGCCCCGAGAATCCACTTTAGCACCTCGAGTTTAAGGAAATAGGTGACGAGCACCAGCGTGAGTAGAAGGACCAGAAAACCTGTGACCACCGGGGCGCCGCGTGTCCCGCGGATGAAGCGAAAGGCATAGTAGAGCCCGACAGTCAGAATTAGAATCTCCAATCCCGGCCGCCAGATTTGCTCAATCATCTGCCTGATCTCGCTCCAGTTCATTTTTTGCGGGCTGTAATCGCCTCAGTCATACGAACGGCCTGAAGGGTCTCCGCGACATCATGGGTCCGGAGGATCTGAACCCCGGCATCAACGGCCAGCGCCGCGCAGGCCAGCGCCGCCGGCAGCCGTTTATCCGCAGGGGCCCCGAGCAGATTTCCAATGAACGATTTGCGGGACACCCCCAGTAACAAAGGCCTACCCCATCTTGTAAAGTCCCCCAGTCCGCCAAGCAACTGCAAAGTGTGCTCCAAGGTCTTTCCAAAGCCGATTCCCACGTCCAGAATGATTTGATCGGGTCTCAAGCCCGCCTCAACAAGACGCGAAATCCGGTCCGAGAAAAACGCATCCACCTCGGTCCGCACGTCCACGTAGCACGGCTCCCGCTGCATGGTTGTCGGCGTGCCTTGGCTGTGCATGCACACATAGCCCGCCCCCGCCGCGGCAACCACCTCCCACATCCGCTCTCCGGAGCGGCTGGCCGCGATGTCGTTGACAATGCTGGCACCACAGGCCAAGGCAGCGCGGGCCACCCCTGGTTTGGTGGTGTCGATGGAAATTGGAACGCGAACGCGCCCGGCCAATTGTTCGATCACAGGAATGACGCGGCGCAGTTCTTCGGCCTCCCCGACAGGTCTCGCCCCTGGCCGGGTTGATTCGCCACCCAGATCAAGAATGTCGGCACCTTGCTCCACCAACTCAATGGCGTGGGCCACCGCGGCGGCCGGGTCCAGAAAACGCCCTCCGTCGGAAAAGGAATCCGGGGTGACGTTGACGATACCCATCATCAGGGCCGGGCGCGGAAAGGGGAAAGTAAACTGGCAGGCACACAGTTGCATGGCTTAAACAGGAGGCTTGTTTAGGCTATCCATTTTGCCTCTGGAGGTGGCCAGTGGCAAAGATCCAGCGCATCCTACACCCCTGGAAAAGCATCGCGTATCCGGCACGACTGGGAGGGCTTCCTCAAAATCAGGGGGTCTTGGCAGCTGGCAGCTCAATGAGTTCGATTTCATAACCTTCGGGGGCGTCGATGAAAGCGAAAGTGCTGCCGGTTGAGGTTGTGGTTGGACCATCTGAAAACTGGAGTCCTTGCCGGGCCAGGTGCCGGGAGAACTCCTCCAAATTGTCCACGCTGAAGGCAAGGTGAGTCAGGTCGGCCTGCACTTGCACAGGTCCACTGCCGGGGAAAAAAGTGATTTCAATGAGCTCGTCGCTTTGCGGGGTTTTCAGGAAAACGAGTTCCGAGCCGCGTGGGGATTTGTGGCGCCGCACCTCCTCCAACCCGAGCACCTCCTTGTAAAACCGGACGGTGCGTTCCAAGTCGTTGACGCGGTAGCGAGTGTGGAGAAGTTTATTCACGATGCTCATGGCCTAATGGTAGTGGAAAATGCGGCCGGTGCAACCGCGCAAATCAATCCGCAACCCGGAAATCCCTATGCTTTCGCAGCCGTGACACACGCCGCGAAAAAAGGGTTGTCAATCCGGAGAGGTTCGGATATTCAAGAGATCGGTTGTCCACGCAATATCAAAGCATGCTCTTCTGAATCCCCCGAAAACAAACATGCTAGATATAAAACCAGAGGATGGCTTGCCGGAGCACCACCTGCCCCCCTCTCCCCCCCAAGCGCGGCGCGGCAGGCTGTTGGTTGTGGATGATGAGGATGGGCCGAGGATGTCCTTGAAGGTGATCTTCAAGGATGAGTATGACATATTTCTGGCCAGTGACGGTCCGACAGCCATTGCCTTGGCGCAGCAGCACAAGATTGACGTGGCAGTGCTGGATGTGCGCATGTCCGGGATGTCCGGGATTGAGGTTCTGGAAAGGTTGCGGTATCTGGATCCGGACATCAAGGGGGTGATGATGACGGCGTTTGAGACCACCGATACGATGAGGCAGGCTCTCAAGCTGCGAGCCTGCGACTACATCAACAAACCGTTCGATCTTTCCACCATGCGTGCCGCAGTGAGCAGCGCCATGCAGCGGCACACCTTTGAAACCGAGTTGCATGACAATGCCGAGAAACTCCAGGCGTTGGTGGCCGAACTTCAAAATCAGAAAATCCAAGAGCAGATCGCCAATACCCGCGGCGACATCTATGCCAGCATCATCCACGACATCAACGGTCCTCTGACGGTGATCTCGGGATTTCTGCAGTTGCTTAATCAGCGGTTCGGCAATGCGACCCGGCTGGAGGCGGAGGATGTGGAATTGCTCAAAGACCGGCTGAAAACGATCACCCGTCAGGCCACGAACTGCATTGAGATTTCCCGTCGCTATCTCGGACTCTTGCGCCGCCAAGCTGATGACACCCCCCATGTGGCGGTGAATCAACTCCTCCAGGATTTGAGCCATCTCCTCCAAACCCATCCTAGTCTCCCCGGTCACTCTTTTACCGTGACACCGCTGACTGAAGACATCGGAGCCCGGATCAACGGAACGGATCTGATTCAAGTCCTCCTCAATCTGGCAGTGAATGCTTTTCAAGCGTCTCCCCGGGGGCAATCCGTGCAAATCGAGGCGAAAACCCTGCATCAGTCCATGAACTTGAATCAATTCAAGGACGGGCCGAACAGCCGGGTTTTGAACTTGGAGAGATTTGACAATCTGGGGCCGCTCTTGGAATTGCGGGTTCTCGATAACGGACCGGGTATTTCTTCAGAATTACTGCCTAAAATATTCCAGCCCTATTTCACCACGAAAGGGCCTTCCCGTGGAACCGGCTTGGGCCTGAACATAGTTCAACGGTTGGTCAAGGAAGCCAACGGGTTGCTTCATCTGGAAACTCACGTGGGCCGGGGCACCACCATTTCACTGTATCTGCCCGCCGCACCCATAGGGCGCTAGGCCTGCAACCCGGATCTGCGTTTCCTTTTTGAGGTTTCGGCTCAGCAACGATTGTCATCCTCCCGGCCCGCACCGGCATTGGATTTCAACGCACCTTTCCCTTCTGGAAAAATATGTGGGGGCGGTCAGGACTTGAAAAAACCGGCCACCACTTCCGCAACGCGGTAAACCTGAGCATCCGTCAATTCAGGATAGACCGGTAGGCTGAGACATTCGCGGGCAGCCTTCTCTGCCAAGGGAAAATCACCGGGCCGGTATCCCAAGCCCTTGTAACATTTCTGCAGGTGCAGCGGGAGGGGATAATGCAACGCGCAGCCCACGCCGTTAGACTCCAGATGTTTTTTCAACTCGTCGCGGCGGGGGTGCCGGACGACGTAGAGATGGTAGACGCTTTCTGCGAAGCCGGCCTCGCGGGGCAGTTGCAGAGGGGTGTCAGTAAGCAACTGGTGATAGGTTTGCGCGATGGTCTGACGGCGGCGGGTCCAAGAGTCCAGATGTTTCAACTTCACGCCCAGCACGGCCCCCTGAAAACCTTCCATGCGGTAGTTGTAGCCCACCTCGTCATGATAGTAGCGGACCGTGGAGCCATGCTCGCGCAGCGACCGGGCCCGGGCCGCCAGGGCCGCGTCATTGGTCACCAGGGCGCCGCCCTCGCCACAAGCGCCGAGGTTCTTGCCGGGATAAAAACTAAAACAGGAAACGGCCCCGAAAGTTCCGATGGTGCGGCCGCGGTATTTCGCCCCATGCGCTTGGGCGGCGTCCTCCACCAGAGGCAGCCGGTGTTTGCCGCAGATTTCCAGCACCGGCTCCAGATCAAAGGGCTGGCCATACAGGTGCACAGGCAACACGGCCTTGGTGCGCGGTGTGATCGCCCGCTCTAGCAAGTCCGGGTTCAAGTTGAAAGTGGCGTCGTCGATGTCCACGTAGACCGGTTTGGCACCGGCGTAGGAAATCGCCCAACTCGTGGCGACGAAGGTGTAGGGAGTGGTTATGACCTCGTCTCCGGGCCCAACGCCCATCAGGAGCATGGCGACATGGAGGGCCGATGTGCCGCTGTTGAAACAAACGCAGTGCCCGGCGCCGCAGAAGGCCGCAAAATCCTTTTCAAATTGCACCACATCCTGACCCAGGCAGAACGAGCAGTTATCCAGTGTCCGGGCAAGCGCCACGTCGAGTTCCGGACGCAAGGCGCGGATCTGTGCCGGCAGGTCGAAATAAGGGATGGGGTCAGGCATAAAATAGATTTTCATCGTTCCTTTAAGGCGGGGCGATTCTAGCGCGCAACTCCGGCAGGTTCAAGCAAACTGTTTAAGCGCAATCAGTCCGGGTTGTCTTTGAGCCATTGTTGGAGCTTCTGCTGCCAAGCCGTCCAGTCCGTTCCGAAATCACCATCCAGATAAAGTCCGAGGATATCCTTGGACTGCCCGGCCTTGGGATGCTCGGGGTTTTGAGCGACCGAGAGAAGCAGCGGCAGCTTCAGGGAATTGGGCCGGTTGAGCGCATCGGCAAGCAGCACATCCAAAACGGGTTCCGGTGATCGGGCGTCGACCAGAAGCTGGCCCAGCGGGGCGTAATCCTGATCGGCCACCAGGTTGGAAAGATGCTGGACCACCTCCAATTTGCCGGCCTCAGGCAACTCGGAAAAGAGCTCGAGCAAGCGGCGCACCTTGTTTGTGTTTTCGTCACCCGACCCCACCACCTCCCCCACGCGCTCCTCCCAGTTGGCCGGCTGGTTGGTCTCAGTCAAAACGGTGGCCGGAGGCGGAGCGCCAAATCCGGTGACTTGGTTTGGAACTGGCAACACCGCAGGGGCGGTCGGGGCGGCACCGGAGGTGGCAGGAGGGGATGGCGGCACGATTGCGCATGGAAGGACGCCAAGGGAGGAGTGTTCATTTGCCGGTTGCCGGGTTCCCAACAGGCCGAAGACCACCCCCATGAGGACGATCCCCGCAACGGCTCCGGCGATGAGGATGACTTTTGATGGTTTATGCATGGCGAATCGAACGACCCAATTTTCTTTAGTTTTCGGGGGGATGGCAACTCTTTTGCCGACCCTCTGGTGCAAGAGCCGCTTTCCCCTTGCACCGCTCCGTGCTTTGCGCATCCTTCAGGCGATGGCTGACCGAATGATTTCCGACGTGCTCACCAAGCCGGACGCCGCGCTTGAAATGACGCTGCGCCCCTCGCTCTTCTCCGATTTCACCGGCCAGAACAAGGTCAAAGAACGGCTTGAGATCAGCGTGGCGGCGGCCAAACAACGGGGCGAACCGCTCGACCATATCTTGCTCTGCGGGCCGCCGGGACTCGGTAAGACCACTCTGGCCAGCATTCTTGCCAAGGCCATGGGCGCCAATTTCAAGAGCACCAGCGGGCCAACGGTCGAAAAGGCCGGCGATCTCGCAGGCCTGCTCACCAATCTGGAAGAGGGCGATGTCCTGTTCATAGATGAAATCCATAGGCTCCAGAAAACCATTGAGGAATACCTCTATCCAGCAATGGAGGATTTCAAACTGGATATCATCATCGACCAAGGGCCCAACGCCCGGAGTGTGCGACTTAATCTGCCGCGCTTCACTCTCATCGCCGCCACCACCCGCAGCGGTCTGCTCAGCGCTCCGCTGCTCACCCGCTTCCCCATCCGCGAGCGGCTCGACTATTACCAGGCCGGGCAGTTGGACACCATTGTCACCCGCTCGGCCCGCCTTCTTGGAATTGAAATCGAGCCCCAAGGCGCCCACGAAATCGCCCGGCGCAGCCGGGGCACGCCGCGGATTGCCAACAACCTGTTGCGTCGCGTCCGAGACTACGCCCAGATCAAGGGCGACGGCGTTATCACCGCCGGCATTGCGGACCTCGCGCTGGCGATGCTGGAGATTGACGGGAGCGGGCTGGATGAGATGGACAAGCGGATTCTTGAGGCGATTGTTTTCAAGTTTGGCGGTGGTCCGGTGGGCGTCAGTTCGCTGGCCGTTTCGGTCGGCGAGGAGCCGGACACCTTGGAAGAGGTTTACGAACCCTACCTGATCATGGAAGGCTATTTGAACCGCACGCCCCAAGGGCGCGTGGCCACCGGGCTGAGTTACAAAAAACTGGGGGTCGCTCCGCCTGAGGCGGGCAAAGTCCGTTAGTTTTCGCCCAGGAAACCCGCCGGGACTGCTTCGGTCCCGCCCGGCCCCGCATTCCCTGCTCAGGGCGTCCGGGTGAAATACGGAACTGTATTTTCATTTCGAAATCCAACCCTCGCACTTCTACCAAGTCACCAGCACATAAAATGAAAGCCATCAGATCCGCAAGCGGATTGAACCGTTGCCGAGGCTTGCTAAAATTTCCAACATCGTTCAATCGGGGCACCTTGGTTTGGACTGCGCCAACGGACGGTGCCTGATGCGTCACCTGCGGCTGAGTCCGGGCTAGGAAGCAGAATGATGAGGTTGGCGCCTGATTTAGTCTTGGGAAACAGGCATCCGGCCCTACAGGTAGAGAAACACGTAGGCCGAGAAGGCCACCGCCCCCGCTCCGGCGACTGCGGCGACCGACCAGAGAAAGTTTCGTTTTCGTGCCGCGATGGCAAAGGTGGCGATGATGACAGCCAGTTGGGCCGCCAGCATTCCGAAGAAGAACCGGCCGCTGCGCTTGTGATGGCGCTCGGCCAGCAGGTTGCTCTTGCGCACCAGCAACTCGTAGATGTTGGCAATCGCCTGATTCAGCCGCGACTCCGCCTCATATCTGGCCGCGTGATAGCGCAAGTGGGCGGCGATGAATTGCGGGGATGGCTGGTCTTTTTCAAGCTTGTCGATCGCGCTGCTGATGGGGGAGACCATGGCATCAAAGCTAAGGGCCCTGTCTTTGGCTGCCACCAGCGAGGCCTGTAATTGCTCTGGGGTGATGGTCGCAAGCAATGTGGCAGCTTCTCCTTCCGATCTGGTTGACTCCACCGCATCAAGTGCGGCTTTTATTTTTGGATCGAGGGCTAAGGCCGGCGCATCGGGCACCCGGCCGTTTTCCAAGGCGGCTTGAATGGCAGGAGGTTGGCCGGCAAACTTTCCGGGGGAAGTAGGCTGCATCTGGCCGAGGCCCTGGAGCAAATCGAGGGTGCTGTGCTGCATGGCGGCGCGGAGCTTCTTCGCTTGGAAATAGCCCCACTGATCGCCTGCTTTGGACTGCTGCTGCGCAGCCAGCGACCGGGCGTATTGGGCGCGGGTCATCTCGCTGGAGGCCAGCCCGGCCAGCGCCGTGGCGATGACCGTCATTATAATCGGCGTGGCGCTAAGGATTTTGCCCCACTTGGTTTGCGGCAGATCCGCCTTTAGTTCCTCTGGTATTTGGATTTTAGCAGCCATGAAATTTCCGGGTGTAATCCGCAATCCGTTTGTTCCGCTTCATCATAGCGCCAACACCGCCTGAGTCCAGCAAGACCGTTTCAGCGAGTAAACCAGTTTTTAAGCAGATCGGCCGCCGCTGAAATGCCCGACTCCAGAATATCCCCGGAATCAGCTCCCGCACGCCAGGATCCGGAAATTTCAGAACGCGTGTCCCAATTGCCGGCGGTTTGAGCCGACCGCAACTGTTGCCGGCGCTCCTCCAATTTGCAAATCTCCCTCTCGCGGGCTTTGTCGAGTCCTTCCGCCCGGATGAACTCCACCAGGCGCCTCAACTCGTCCTGGTCAAACCAGGTGCCATGCTGCCCGCAGACATCCACGATCACATGGGAACAGCGGGCGAAGTTCAGCCGGTTCATCAGCTTCCCGCACATCGGACAGGGCACATAGCGAATCCGCTCCTCCACTGTGTTTTCCCCGGCAGCGGGCTGGGTGGTTGGCAGGCCGATGAGTGCGGACTGCCGTTCGCGGTCTGCGCAAATCTGACGAAGCACAGCGGCCTCGACCCAAATCCCGGCGCACTTGGCGCATTCATGCAGCTTGGACCCGCCAACGACCACCGTATTCATATACACCCTGCAGCGCGGACAGGCCTGGTGGGACTCCGCAACAATCTCAATACTTCCTGCCTGGGCGCCGCAATGCGAGCAGAACTTCGCCCCGAGGAAGACGAGTCCGAAACAGGACGGACACGCCACAGTCGCCAGACGCGATCCGCAGTGCCCGCAGTGGGCGGCATCTGTCGAGGCGGCAGCGCCGCACATGGGGCAGTTTAAAGTTTGTGCTTCCATCCTGCGTCCATTCTTTCCGGCGGTGCAGGATGTGCAAGTCCGGACCGGGGCACCCTGCGGTCTTGAGGGGGGTATTGTGCGGGAGGTGTTTGTGAATTCCTTCCTCACGGATGTCCTCTTAAAAAAGGAGCTGGCCTGTTCAAAGAGAGCTTCAGACCGGTCGCATAGGGCTGGTGCATGGCCGGCTCACGCTCGAGAGCCGGGGCGATCACCGGATGATGGCCACCATGTCCGAGCCGGAGTGGTGGATTTCCAGAAGGCCGGCCCGTGGTCCGGCAGGTTCATAGTAATAACCGTCGCGTTTTTTAATGTCAGCTGCGGATTTGAAACGTTTGAGTTTCTGGTTGTCGGCCGTCACCCGGGCGGGCTCAAAATCAATCCGGAGGCGTTCCAGCGATGCTGAGTCAAAGGTGGCGTATTCGATCCGATCCGGGCTGTAGTGGATTTGGCGAAGGATGGAGGATGAGCGGAGAAGGTGGTTTTGGCCGGTGGGTGCCAGTTCGGGGGCTGCGGCCATCGCCCGCAAATAGTGACGCAGATAGTCTCCGTAGCCGTCGGTGAGCCAGATATCGTCATTGGGGTAACGGTTCTTGCCGTCATCGGCGACCATGTAGGTGGCCCAGTTTAATTGGCGGATGGCCTCCTCTTTGTGGAGCGTGCTGCCGGACTTCTCGGCGTAGAGCAATTCGACCGACGCGTGGCGCGAAGTGTGGCTGTTGCCGGGGACGCGATAGGCGGTTTGTTCTTGGATGGCGGTAACTCCATAAGCGGCCCAGCGGTTAGTGCCAAAAGTCGAGAGGGTCCAGTCCAAGATGCTGCGGGCTGCGGCGGAGCCAAAGCCCGGGGAAGAATCGAAGCGGTCTGGGTATTCAAGAAGATACCATGCCATGGTGTCGGCATTGATTTCGGTGTTGGACCAGAAGGAGACGTCCTCGAAGAATGGACCCCAGTTCCGGGTCTTGAGCGGATAGTTCTTGAGCCAGGCGATCAGGGTGTTCCTTGCGGACTGGTAGGTGGCCTGGTGGCCGGCTTTGAGCCGAGCCAACTCGTCGAACAGGCGCAGGGCACCGGTCCAGTTGGCGGTATAAGCGGCGTAGGCACTGGCTTTGGCGGGTAGTTCACCGGTGCGGGCGTTGACTCGGAACGGCCAAGGCGAATGAGCGTCGTCACCCGGAACAGCTTTGGCGGCCAGAGTGTCGGCGATGGCGGAGGCCGCATCGCGGTAGCGCATCTCCCCGGTCATTTCAAACAGGGCGAGCAACTCTGCGCCGAATGACGCCGCCTTATCCGGCTGCAGGAATCCTTTGCCGGCGCGCATGTCGCCATCATAATTCCCTCCATGAATGCTGGTGTTGTAAGGGTAGGGGAGGTTGGGCCATGTGTCGGTTGCGAGAGAGAGCCCGTGATCCAGGACAAAATCGGCGATGCCCCTCATATAGCGGGTTATTTCAGGGTCACCCGTGTAAGCGTGCAGCAGCTGCAGGGAGGAGAGTGCCATCGCAAGCTGGTCGCCTCCCAGACCTCGCGCGTCATGACCAGGGCTCCAGACCTGATGCTGATAGAAATAAGGGATGCCGTTGGAGCAATTGCCCAAGCCTTTCCAGAAACTCCAGACGCTTTTGATGATACGGTCATAGGCTACCGAGGGTTGCGGCGCAGACCATGGAACGATCCGGCCGGCCGCATCGGTTTGGATTTCGTGATAGCCCAGAGGTTCCGCTTGGAGGGACAGAGTCAGCAGCAGGAGTGAGGCTGGCAGTATTTTCTTCATGAATGGCTCAAAACATTAGGGATGAATCGGGGTGATGACAATCTGCAAGTTTTGGGCAGAATGCTTTTCGATCCGCAGAGTGACCAGTCAGCCGGTGATTAATACTTGGGGGACAAGGGTTAGGAAATCCGGGCTTGGGAAAGTCGGCGGTTTTTAAGTAAAGCGCCGGTCGGGTCAGGGCCCGGAAAATTCGGGAGGGGTTAATTGCCGAATCCGGCTTTAGCCGGTGCCGAATGAAGATGAGCTTGGTTGAACAATGAATCCAGAGAGTTTGGCAATGCTCCGGAGGTGACCGGGTTGGTGCTGGAAAGGGGTTGGGATTGCGCGAGGCTGGGAGTTGGAGGTGGAGCCGAAACGCCCCGCAGCGGGGTTTGGTCACCGGCTAATCTGGGGCTGCCGGAAGGCGGCTCGTTTTTTCCCGAGGCGATGAAACCCAAAATCAAAACAGCACAAACCGCTGTGCTTAATCCGCCTGCCAGCAGGGGGTTGGCCCGGATTTCGTCCCACACCTCGGTCAGCCAGGTTGTGTCACCCAAGAAGAGGGCGGCGGGGCCTTGCCACCTGCGTTTTTGATTGCTTTGTATGCGGGCTGTGACCTTGCGGGAGAACCCGTTAAAATAGCCGGGCGGAGGCGATTCATGGCGTTTGAGGGCCAGCAGCTTTTGGAGTTGATCGAAATTTTCAGGTTCCGGATTCATGGCTATTTCAAATAATCTGAGAGCATGGCTTGCAGCTGCTGGCGCGCGTAGAACAGACGCGACCTCACCGTGCCGCTGTTGCAATCCATAATCCCGGCGATTTCTTCATGGGAAAGGCCCTGCACATCATGCAGCGTGACGACCAATCTATGTTGTTCAGACAGGCGCAGCAGGGCGGCGTTCAATTTCCGCTGCAGCTCGTTCAAACCGGCCGCCCGGCGCGGGGTTTGATCCGAGATGAGCGAGAGCAGATCCGGATTGTTCTCCGCGCTCGCGTCCAGATCGTTGAGGCTCATGTGGGAGCGGTTGCGGCGCTGCTTGAGAAAATTGATGGTTTTGTTGACGGCGATGCGGTAGATCCAAGTATAGAAGCTGGAGCCTCCCTTGAAAGAATTGAGGGCTTGAAATCCTTTGATGAAGGTCTCCTGAGCCAGGTCATTTGCGTCCTCATGGTTTGATGTCATGTGGTAGACCGTGGCATAGATCCGCTCCTGATAGCGCCGGACTAAAGCGTCGTAGGCGGTCAGATCCCCCTTGCGCGCCCGGGCCACCAGTTCCGACTCGGCCACAGATTCAGCCGAGGCAGGGGACGGGGCTTTGTGCGTGGGAGGATCTCCGGTGCTCATGGCATGCTCAGCGGCCTGTGCCCAAGGCCGTGATCTGGCGGGCCAGATAATGGCCCAAGCCCAGCAGACTGGTGCGTCCGACAGATTCGGGAAGATCGAGCAGCGTCAGGCGCGCCCGCGCCAGGTAGCCGTGAATGATGTCGGTCGTGGAGGGCAGCGTCCCGTGGTGGTGGAGAAGTCGCTCCATTTCCGCCAGAGCAGGGGGGTGCCACTGCCGAATACTCTCTTCGATGCGGTTACGCTCTGCTTCGGATGCCCGCTCCAGCAACAGCAGGATGGGCAGGGTGAGCTTGCCCTTGGCCAGATCTGTTCCCAGGGATTTTCCGGCGGCGGCCTCGGTGCCGAATAGGTCCACGCAATCATCAAAGATCTGGTAGGCGGTGCCGAAGGTGAGGCCAAACTGCCGGAGTGACTCCCGCTGTTTTGTCGTCGCGCCGCTGAGAAGGGCGGATAGATCACAAGACAGGGCAAAGAGCTCCGCGGTCTTCATCTCGAGCACGCGGAAGTATTCCCCCCGGGAGAACTGGAAGTTCCGCCGGTTTTGGGTCTGGAGAATTTCACCGGTGCAGACGGTGTTGGTGGCGGCGGCCACCGCACGGCAGATCTCGGGGGTCGGAAAGCCCGCGGCCAGTTTTAGGGCCTGGGCAAAAAGGCAGTCGCCAAAGAGAACGGCAATTTCGTTCCCGCAACTGGATGCCAAAGTCGGACGCCCCCGCCGGATCCGGGCCTCGTCCATGACATCGTCATGAACAAGGGTGGCCAAATGAACCATTTCAATGATAACGGCCACGGTGATGTGCGCATCGTGGAGATCGCCAAGGCAACTGGCCGACAGTGCCACCAAGGAAGGGCGCAGGTGCTTTCCCTGTCCGTTAAGGATGTATTCGGCATGGGGGCGGATGCCAAGATCAAACTCGTCCACCTGTTTGACGAGTCGTTGGTGAACGGCATCCAGAAACGGTTCCACCGGCTCGACGAGTTGCTTCCAAGAAAGGGCCGCTTCGGGGTTCGCACGAGCGGGAGCACCAGCCGTTGCCACTTTGATTTCAGCAGCTAACATGTGCGGGCACTCTAAAGTTGGCTCCCCTTCAAGTCAAACCAGTTATGTTGCGCCTGCTCAAAAAAGGGCTGCCAAACCGACCGGTGTCGGCTTGGATTCAGCGTTTTGCCAGCACAGCACCGACCCAGCCCTGGTTTTCCAGATACCAGCAGACCGTTTCCCGGATTCCCTGCTCAAATCGATGGGCCGGCATCCAGCCCAGTTCCCGCTGGATTTTCGAGGCGTCGATCGCGTAGCGCCGGTCATGGCCCGGGCGGTCTTTGACGAAGTTGATCAGTTTGCGGGAATCCCCCCCCGACTGGGGCGAGAGTTCATCGATCAAATCGCAGATCAGTTCCACGATCCGCAGGTTGGCCCACTCGTTGTGTCCGCCAATGTTGTAGGTTTCACCCTCCCGTCCGCGCTGAAGCACCGTCCAGAGCGCCTCCGCATGGTCCTGCACATAAAGCCAGTCCCGGACATTCATGCCATCGCCGTAGACGGGCACCGGCCGGCGGGCCAGCACACTCTGGATCACGACGGGAATGAGTTTTTCGGGGAACTGGAAGGGACCGTAGTTGTTGGAACAGTTTGTGATGACCGTGGGCAGGCCGTAGGTGTGGTGATAGGCGCGCACCAGAAAGTCGCTGGATGCTTTGCTGGCGGAATAGGGGGAGTTGGGGGCGTAGGACGTGGCCTCGGTAAACAGTCCAGTCGCACCTAGCGAGCCGTAAACCTCATCCGTGGAGACGTGATGGAAGCGCTTGCCGACAAGATTGCCGTTCCAGAAATCCCGGCAAGCTTCGAGCAGATTGAAAGTGCCCAGAATGTTGGTCGTGATGAAATCTCCGGGTCCGCTGATGGAGCGGTCCACATGGGACTCAGCGGCCAGATGCATTACATGGCTGATGGCGTGCTGTTCCACGACGCGACGTGTGGCTGCCTTGTCCCGCAAATCCACACGCTCAAACGTGTATTTCGGGTTCCGTTCGACCGCCGGCAGGTTTTCCAGCCGCCCGGCATAGGTCAGGCAGTCGAGATTGACCAGCTTGTCGACTTGCGGGTCGCCAAGAACGTGGTGGATGAGGTTGGAGCCGATGAATCCGGCCCCGCCGGTGATCAGGAGGTTCATGAATGGATTTGGGTTTGGTTCAATGATTTTCCGGATGCCACCGGGTCAGGGCATCGTCGATGGCCTCCGCGACCGGGCGCATCTTTACTCCGGCAGCCAAAAGTTTGGAGGAGTCGAGGATACAATTGGAGCGGGGTGATTTGACGCCGAATTGCTGGAATTCCTCCTCGATCCAGAATTCAAAGTTGCGGCCGGGCCTGAGGATTTTCTGGATTGCCTCGACGATCTGGCGCGTTGTGATGAAACCGGGATTGGTAAGGTTGTAGGTTCCGAACGGGGCGCCGGTCTCCCACAAATCGAGACAAGCTTTTACGAAATCGCCGCGATGCGAGATGGAATTTGCGTTGTCATAGACCTTGGGGTAGCGCTGCACCTTGCTCAGGAGGTTGCGCGCATCATCAAACTCATCAAACGGCAGGCGCAGGCGCCAAGTATAAACCCGGCCCATCCCCGCGATGGCATCTTCTCCCAGGGCTTTGGTGCCGCTGTAGAAACTACAGGGCGGATGGCGGAAAGAAAAATTCGGTTCATCCTCCTCGGTGTAACCCTGGATTTTTTCCGGGAAATGAACCAGGAGTTCCCGCAGTTCAGGCCGGGTCAGATCGGGTTCGATCCGTTGCCCGTCGTTTTTCAGGATTTTTGCCCCGGAGAAAATGCAGCCCGAGGAGACATGGCCCCAAGGGGTGTCCGTGGCGGCACAGGCTGCGCCGATGAGTTGGGGGAGCAGAGTGTTGCCGAGCAGGGTTTCAGCTTTGGCATTCTCACAGGCGTCGATGTTGGGTTTGCCTGCGCAGCCTGCGGTATTGATCAGGAATTCCGGTTTGGTTTGACGAAGAAGCTCCAGCAAGGCTGGAAAACGGGTGTAGTCCAGATCGCGCCGGGACAGTCCGGTGAAGGGACGTCCACGCAATTCGAGTTCCCGCGCGAAGGCTTGGCCCACATATCCCGATGCGCCGAGAAGTAGAATCATAAAAAAGCGTTCAGGATTCCTGTGCCAGTCGGTTGGCCTCGGCCACCACATTCTCCAGATAGGTGCGATACTCGCATCGCGGCAGGTTCACAGTGAGCGCCTCAAGCTGTTCACGGCTCAGGAAACCTTGGCGGAAGGCCGCTTCCTCCGGGCATCCCACTTTGACACCTTGCCTCTTCTCAATCGTTTGCACGTAAGCCGAGGCTTCGTGCAGGCTGCTGCTGGTGCCCGCATCCAGCCAGGCAAATCCGCGGTTGAGTCGGTGAACCCGCAACCGGCCGCGCCGCAGATAATCGACATTGACGTCGGTGATTTCCAGTTCGCCTCTTGGTGAGGGTTTGAGCGCCTTGGTGACGGCGACCACCTCATTGTCAAAAATATAAAGCCCGGGCACCGCATAATTACTGCGCGGCTGGGCGGGCTTTTCCTCAATGGAAATCGCCTGGCCTTTGGCATCGAATTCCACCACGCCGTAGCGCTCGGGATCGTTGACGTGGTAGCCGAAAATGGTGGCGCCACCCTGAAAATCAGCGAATGCCTTGTGGAACGAATCCCCTCCGTAAAAAATGTTGTCCCCCAGAATGAGCGTCACCGGATCTTTGCCGATAAAGGATTCGGCGATGAGAAAGGCCTCGGCGATGCCTGACGGCTTGGATTGTTCACGGTAATCGATCCGCAGTCCCCAAGCGCTGCCATCTCCGAGCAGTTGTCGGAACCGGGGCAGGTCGTGGGGCGTGGAGATGAGGCAGAATTCGCGGATGCCCCCTTCGACGAGCGTCGTCAGCGGGTAGTAAACCATCGGCTTGTCATAGACCGGCTGGAGTTGTTTGCTCGCCACCAGGGTGAGAGGAAAAAGTCGGGATCCCGCTCCCCCTGCTAGAATGATTCCCTTCATAAGGGATTGACCTTAGGCAAAGGCGGGTAAAGTTCAAGGCATAAATGACAGGGGTCAACCGCCGTCGTCCGCCCGGGTGCCATCTGGTTTAGGGCCGCTGGGATTACCAGATCTCGACGGGGCCTTTGGGAACGGGGATGTGCTGGCGATGAATGACGGCGGGTTGCTGCATGAATGAGGCCACCATTGGGGGTTGGCGGAAACGCGCCAGCAGTTCGCCTGTCCCGTCCACAAACTGGGCGCGCCATCTGATGTAGTTGTGTAGGATCTCTTCGAACTGGGTGCGGGATTCCAAACGCACGATTTGTTTGTTGAATTCGTGGCAGGGCCCAAAACGCTTGGCATACCAAGGGGCCACCTTGCGGAACATCCGGCAGCCAAGTTCCTCCCCGAAAATTTCCACCATCAAATCCAGATGCCGGCTCATCACGCGGACCCGCTCGGTGAACAGAGGTTCCGGGGGGGCATCTGCGGGTTTTTGCAGATGTTCACGCGTGTGTTGGAAGATCCAAGGATTGTAAAAAGCGCCCCGGCCGATGCTCACGCCGGCGCAGCCGGTTTGCGCGAGCATCTCTTTGGCCGCTTGGGGGGTGACAACGTCGCCATTCCCGATGATAGGAATGGATGTCACGGCCTCCACCACTTTGCGGATGCCCGAGAGGTTCACAGCGCCGTCAAAGCCCTGCTCTCGGGTTCGACCATGCACGAAAACCGCCGCCACCCCGACGTCTTCCAATGCCCGGGCCAGATCCGGCGCGGTCAAATTCGCCTCGTCCCAGCCCAAGCGCATCTTGGCAGTCACGGGAATGCGCACGGCGTTGACCATGCCGCGGACCAGTTCGGTGGTTTTGTCCAGCTCGGTCATCATCGCCGAGCCCCCGCCCACCTGGCAGACCTTGCGGACCGGGCAACCCATGTTGATGTCCACGGACTGCACCCCGAGCGATTCGACAAAGAGTGCCGCATCGCGCATTTCTTCGGGAACGCTTCCGAAGAGTTGCACTGCCAGAGGGGAATCGGCCGGCCGGGTTTCAATCAGCTTGAAGGCCTTGTCGCGTTTTTCCAAGAGCGAGCGGGCATTGACCAGGTCGGTGGTGCACAGGCCCACTCCGCCGATCTCGCGCACGACCAAGCGAAAGGGCAGGTTGGTGTAGCCCGCCAGGGGCGAGAGGAATAAATTCGATTCAAGTGTCAGAGGGCCGAGTCGCATCTCATGGAGTTTACCGCGGAAAATCGGGATGGAAAGCAATTGAACCAGTCTGGCAGCGCGGCAGATTTTCATCCCCCCCCCCCCGGCGTTATTACGTCAGGCCGGAGGGTGGGGCAGAACGACAGACTCCGCAAAGGGGGGCTTTCGCGGCTTTGTCCGGAAGGACTTCAGCTTGATGGAGAAGCTGCTCAGCCCTTTTTCTTAGCGGCTGTGATCCGCATCACCTTGATCGGTTCGGGTGTTTTATAATGGCGCTTGAGTCCGCCTTCGGCCAGAAGGCCAGCCGGGGCGCGGGCGATGAATTCCGGAAAGCTGCGCTCGACCCTGTCCCTGAGTAGTTTCTGTCCGGTCTTCGATGCCCAGAAATCATCCTCCACTTTCGAAAGGGCGATCCCCCCCTCTTCGGCTGAGAGGTCTTCGCGCCGGGCCAGCTCCCAAACCAGTTCAGGGTCGCCAGGCAGGCTCACCGGGAAAGGAATGAACTTGAGCTGGATTTCCTGCTCGTCGCTTTCCTCGGGTGGCGTTGGCCGGGAGGGGATGCGGGCCTGCAGTTGGGTTCCGTCCGGGAGTGCGACTTCCACGGCCAGGACCTTCTCCTTCTTGTCGGGTTTGATGGTGACCTCTCCTTCGCCAAAGGCCTCGGCCAGTTGGAGCCGGACGTCGTCGAGGGTTTTCGGCTCGAGGTCGGGGAGGGGCATGCGGGCGCAGAATTTTTCAAACGAAACGACCTGGTTCTTGGACTTAAGCTCGGCCACGACGGCCGTGTAGATTTTGTCCGCCACGGCGGGGTCTGGAGCGGCTTTGGGAAGGACTTTTTTCAGCAGGTCCAGAAGCTGTTTTTCCCCGTTACCCTTTGCTTTTGACGTCGTTTTTTTCATGAATGGGGCGAAGCTTTGCCTGAACCGACGGTGGAAAGCAAACAACTTTTGCGCCGCCGCAAATGGGGTTGCGGTCGCCCGCCTCCGCCCGCTATGTTGCCCTCCACATTTGATTACCGAGTGGAATATTCAATCGCGCGGACACGGTTGCGAGGTTTGTAGTAGGGCTTTTGCCGATCGGGAGGCCTACCACACGCTGCTCTGTGACGAGAAGGCGGGATTCCGGCGTTCCGACATCTGCGCGGAATGCTGGCGGCAGGGGCACGGCGAGGGGCCGGCGCCCAAAGGGTTTATCTCCCATTGGCAGGGGGTTTATGAGGCCAACCCGCCGCCGGTCGAGACGATCAAAAAGGAAACGGCTGAGACACTGTTGCGGAAACTGATCGGGCAGAACGATCCGCAACACATTCCTGCGGGCTATATTCTCGCGGTCATGCTGGAGCGCAAACGTCTGCTCAAGGTCAAGGAGCAGTTCATCCGTGAGGGCAAGCGGGTGTTTGTTTATGAGCAACCCAAGTCTGGCGACCTGTTCACCATCACCGACCCCGACTTGCAGTTGGATCAGTTGGAGCAGGTTCAGCGGGATGTGGCCGCGCTGCTGGAGCATGGGCTGGTCTTGCCGACAGCTCCGGTGGAAGAAGTCCTGCCGCTTGAACCGGAGGAGTCCTCTGATTCGGCGCCAGAGGAAGCCGGAAGTTGAGCGGGAAACGCCGATGCCACTGGCGGGTGGTTCCATCCCGACGGGGGATGTTGGGAATAGTCCCTGCCCGCGGCTAAGGATCCGGAGTTATGGTTGAAATCAAACAATTGCAGGAGCAGCTCGGGCATGTGTTTTCCGAGCCGGGGCTGCTGCGCCTTGCGTTAACTCATCCATCTCTGGCCCAAGAACATGGTGGGCCGGCTCAGACCAATCAGCGGCTTGAATTTCTGGGGGATGCGGTTTTGCAATTGGTGCTCACCCGGGAGCTCTACGTGAAGTTTCCCGCCCTCGGGGAGGGGCCGCTAACCAAGGCCCGGGCCAAGCTGGTCAATCGCGAGGCGCTGGCCGAGAGGGGCCGGGCAGTGGGTGTGGGGCGGTATTTGCTGCTGAGCCGGGGCGAGGAGTTCAACGGTGGTCGCGAGCGGGCCTCGACCTTGGCAGATGCCTTCGAGGCTTTGCTGGGCGCCCTCTATCTCGATGGTGGTCTGGAGGCGGCTCGGGAATTCATTCTGCGGCAATTCAGCCCGGCATTCACCCGGATCGCACCCATCCTGGTGATTGAAAATCCCAAGGGCGAGTTGCAGGAGTTGCTTCAGGCCAATTCCGATGAGTCGCCCCAATATCAGGTTTTGTCTGCCACCGGGCCGGACCATGACCGGAGTTTTGAATGCGCGGTGCACCATGGCGGAGTGGCCTTGGCGCTTGGTTCAGGCAAGAGTAAAAAGGCGGCCGAAAGTGCCGCCGCGCTGGCCGCGTTGGTGAAGCTCCGGGCCGCGGGAAATTCAGCCCCCCAATCAATTCCATGAAAGACCTTCTTATTCAACGGCCTAAAAGTTTCATCGGGGTGGTTCATCTGCGCCCCCTGCCCGGGGCCCCGCGCTGGCAGGGAAATCTTGAGGACGTCGTGGCCGCCGCAGTGGCCGATGCCCGGGCTTATCAGACTGGTGGTGCTAATGCGGTGTGCATAGAGAATTTCGGCGACGTGCCCTTTTCCAAATCTGCGGTCGGGCCGGAAACTGTTGCGGCCATGGCGGCGGCCGGACGCGCGGTCCGCAGCGCGGTGGGTTTGCCGATAGGGTTCAATGTGCTCCGCAACGATGCCCGTGCCGCCTTGGCTTTGTGCGCCGCCTGTGCCGGTTCCTTTATCCGGGTCAACATCCATACCGGTACGATGCTCACCGACCAGGGAATCATTGATGGGGATGCCCATGTCACGTTGCGTGAGCGGGAACGGCTCTGCCCTGAGGTGCAGATTTTGGCGGATGTTCACGTCAAGCATGCGGTCCCGCTGGGGGCGGTTGCAATTGAGCACTCCGCCCGCGACACGCTGGAGCGGGGGTTGGCCGATGCGCTGATTATCACGGGATCAGGCACAGGTCAGGCGGTGATGGTTTCCGATTTGGAGCGGGTGCGGCGTGCGTGCCCCGGGGCTAAGATTCTGTTGGGCAGCGGCGTCACGGCCACCAATGCGGCCGATTATCTGGGCTTGGCCGATGGGTTTATCGCCGGTTCATCTTTGAAGCGGAACGGTATACTGGCCAACCCGGTGGACGCGCACCGTGTCGCCGCTCTGGCGCGGATCCTGACCGACTGAACGGGATGAGGGCTGCACTTCAGTTTCTCATCGCAGCCGGGGGCTGATGACATCAGATCCCGGAATGAGTATCGGCAGGTTTGTAATTCGGCCCGGGTGGGATGACCGCAGGCAGGGGGCCTTGATGCTATGAAATTTGTAACCGGTTTCCTGGGGTGAGCGTCAAGATAACGAAGGCTGGGGTTGCCCGGAAAACCCAGGGGAAAAGTTTTGAAAAAATCCGTAAAGCATTGTAATCCTGAGCGTATCGTTCAATCTTGAACTGTTAGATATGTTGGCTAAATCAGATAAAACGGTTTTCTTAATAGGGGTGTTTCGTTCCGGAACTTCCCTTCTTTGTTCACTCCTGAATCAGAATCCTGAAGTGGCGTTGATGTATGAGTGTGATATCTGGAATTTCCCCCGTCCCCTGTTGAAGTCGAGGTTTCAGCACGACTGGCCCCGGCGTTTGGAATTTTATAATCAGGCGCTTTCCCGTCATGGTTTGGTTGTTGACGAAGACTATTCCACCCTGAAGGATATACGTTCGCCGGCTGATTTGTATCGGGTGTATGGTTCCGCCAAGGGGGCGAAGGTCGGGGGTGAAAAATCGCCGTTCTATTGTTGCCGGGTGGAGCAGTTATACCGGCAGTTTCCCGAGGCTTACTTTATTGTGCTCTGGCGGGATCCGGTGGAGATTTATCGGAGCGTTTGCAAGGCGAGTCAGACGTCCCGTTTTTTCGGCAAACCGGGCATGTTAAGCCGGTTGATTCATTATCAGGAACAGGTCATCCGCCAAACTGAACGGATTGAGAGAAGGGGGGCCAATGTTTTGCGTTTGGACTACAGCTCCTTGGTGGATCAAACAGAGAAGGTATGCCGGGAAGTGAGCGTTTTTCTTGGGGTGCCCTTCCATCCGGCAATGCTCCAACTCAACGAGGCTGATTTATCGGCCGTGTATAAGGCCCCTCATCACGCTTTTCTGCGCCGCGGCATCATCGAGCGCCAGCAATACCAAGAGGGCTTGGTGCCGGCCCCTATGGTGCAAAAGCTGGAGCGCTTCCGCCGGCGGTGGGAAGAAAAGCAGTCCGTGGCCGCCCGGGAAAAACGTGGCGAATATGTTTATGGTCAAGCCTTTCGCCAGATGTGGGAGTGGCAAAAGACTGCCCCCGACAGCCTGATCCCACAGGCAAAGTCTTCCGAGCTGGAACCGGGGTTGATGGAGTTTTTCTACCACATGGCACTGGGTCGGGGCCTGGCTTTTTATGATTCGGTGGTGCGCGCTATTTTTGAATTTGTCCCTCTCCCTTGGTTGGAGCTTTACCGGTTGGTGAAAGATTCGATTTTTACCCAGCCCCCCGGTTCGCGGGATGCCAAATCAACCCTGACCTCCAAGATTCGGATCCACTGGCAAACCGTGGGGATGGCTTCGCTTGTTTTTGGATTGATTGTTTTACTCCAGGTTCACTCCAACCCTCATCTTTTATTCTCTATAATCTATGCTCTTCCTTGCCTGCTGTTGGCGGCGGTGGTGGGCAGTCAGCCCGCTTATGTTTGCGCTGCTCTCGCTGCTTTCATTTGCACGGTGATCCAGTTTCGGGGGGATTCCGATTATCAGCAAAGCTTTGTTTTTGTGTGGAATTTTGTCAGCCGCTTCATCCTGCTGGCCTTGATCAGTTCGAGCATAGCGCGCCTGCGTCAGGAATTAGACCTTCGGTTGAAGGGCTAAGGGCAGGGCCCTGTTGATAATCCGGCAAGGTGTCCAAGTTCGCGAGGCACGATCAGATCCTGAAAACTCCGCGTAAGGTCAAGGACAGGCTCCTGATTTCATGCGCAACCGTCCTTGAACTGCGCGTTTTTCGTCCGGTTGAAGCGGGTTTGAGCGAGCCGGGCCTGAGTGATCAGCAACCTGAAAATCCCGAGTGCGCGGCGACGATTTGAAGGAGCTGGCCTGAGCATTGCTCAATACTCCCGGTGGTGGTGTCGACGAGGTGGCGGCACTCTTCCGCCCGGGGAAGATCGTAGGGATAATCCGTGAAGTTCGACACGGTGCCTTCTCTGGCTTTTTGGTAGATGCCTTTGGGATCGCGCGCCGCGCAGACCTCTGGAGAGGCGTGAATGAACAGCCAGACCAAGCGCTCTCCGAGAATGCTTTTCACCAGATCGCGTTGGGAATGCTGCGGAGCCATAGTGGAGGCAATCACCATGATCCCCTGGTCGCTGAGAATTCGGGAGAACTGGGCGATCCGGCGGTGGTTTTCCAGCCTGGCTGCCGAGTTAAAACCCAGATCCGAGCAGACCGAGGATCGGAGGATGTCACCATCCAGATGGACGACGGTTTTTTTCCGGGTGCGCAATGTTTTCACCAGCCGCTCGGCCAGTGTGGTTTTGCCGGCTGCGGAGCGGCCAAACAGCCAGAAAACCGGTGATGTGATCATAAGTGGGGCTTGGAAATGCCTCTAGCAACACGGTTGATACGGTGACAGAAAATGAATCCTTTCGTCAAAGGCACTAGAGTAGGATGCCCGCGCGGATCAGCCTTTTTCCTCGATCAACTCTCTCCGGGCCCCGTTGAGGAATTGTTCCACAAAAGTGGTGGAATAAACGCCCCGCCGGAAATTCGGGTCTTGAAGGATGGCCTGCTGGAATGCAATGGTTGTTTTGACGCCGGTGATCATGTATTCGCTCAAGGCGCGGCTCATCTTATCCATGGCTTCCCGGCGGTCTTTGCCGTAGGTGATGAGCTTGCCGATCATGGAGTCGTAATAGGGCGGGACAGTGTAGCCGGCGTAAGCGTGACTGTCGACCCTTACGCCACGGCCTCCGGGTTGATAATACATCTCGATCCGGCCCGGGCTGGGACGGAAATCATCAAACGGGTCCTCGCAGTTAATCCGGCACTCAATGGCATGGCCTTTGAACTGGATGTCACTTTGCTTGTAGCGCAACGGTTCGCCCATCGCGATCTGGATCTGCGCACGCACCAGATCGATGCCCGTCACTTCTTCAGTGATCGGGTGCTCGACCTGGATACGTTTGTTCATCTCTAGGAAATAGAAA
>CAIQOK010000186.1 GCA_903873415.1 uncultured Verrucomicrobiota bacterium
CTGCCGAGGTGAAAAACCTCACACCGCAAGCCTGGGTCAGGTAGCGGGCCAAGACATCCGAACCTTCTTGATCAGGAAATCTGCGCACCCTGAGGCATGGATCCGCCGGTCGGATACGAACCAATGGGGCTTTCGCGGCTATTGCGGCAGAAAGGCGGTGGTGACTGAGCTTGCAGTCCACCGCCGGCCGCTGTTGCCAACCCGCGTTTTTAGTTGCACCACGAGAGCGCTCACGGAGTGATGCGCCCTACCTATTTACTTCATAGCCATCCCCTAGACGCTCGGCTGCGCCATCAGGAAATTCATTAGTTCCCCCTTCATACCCTCCATGGTACACCTCGCGCCCCAAGCCAAAGCGATCATGAAGTTCATGAAGATGGAAATAGGCTTCCGATTCCTTCGCCTCATGCGGCGTTTCATGTTTGCTTCAGTTCTATCTCAAAGCTGCTTTCAGGTGGTCGGAGGTCCGCGATTAACCCCAAATGCGTTTTTCGGTTCAATCCACGAAGACCAACTCGTTGGAGAGCAGGAGGACTTGGGCGTATTTTTCCAGCGGCTGGAGCGTGCCGCCGGACTTTTTCTGCCCAGCCAGATACCTCACGCCCAACCGCAATTCCTCCGCACCCGGCGCCCGCTGGAAAACCGCTTGGTAGAGCCGCCGCACAGTCTGCGCCCGATCCGACTCGGTCCAGACCGCGTTGCTTTGCGCAAGGCTGCCCGCCCTCTCGCCGACAAACGGGCTGTTCATCAGGAAGAGCGCCTGCTGCGGCACCGTCGTCTGAAACCGGCCTTGGTTGCTCGTGTCCGGATTCGCAAAGTCAAACGTCCGCAGCAGACCGGGCAGATTCTGGCGGTCGATCAGCCCGTAAACCGCCCGCCGCCCAGGGTATGGCGGGGTGAACAAATCCACCGCCGGCCCCCCCATCCGCAAATCAAGCTCCCCAGTCACCGCCAGCAGCGTGTCCCACAACGATTCAAAATCCAGCCGCCGCCGCTGCATCCGCCCATAATACCGATTTCCGGGATCCAACCTCACCGCCCTGCCCGTCCCTTCACAGCTTTGCTGATACATGCTCGAAAGCATGATCAGGCGGTGCAGAGATTTGATCTGCCATCCCCCTTCCATAAACACGGCGGCCATGTAATCCAGCAGCTCGCGCTGCACGGGCACTTCGGTCCGGACCCCAAAATCACCCGCCGTGCTAACAAGGCCTTCGCCAAAATGTTCGCGCCAGACCCGGTTGACAAACACCCGGGCCGTGAGCGGGTTGGCGGGGCTGGCGATGGCCCGGGCCAGCTCTAGGCGTCCGCTCCCGTTGGTGAAGGCCGGCTGCTCCGCGCCGCCCAGCACCGCCAGAAAACGGCGGGGCGCAATCTCGCCAGGGTTGCCTGGGTTGCCTCGCTTGAACACCGGTGAGTCGTGTGGCTGGGCCCGGTCCACCAGCACCATCGCCCGCGGCGGCGCACCCCGATGGGTCCAGCTCAAGGCCGCAATCCGGTTGCGCATTGGCGCCGCCCCTTCGCCCAGCCGCCTTGAATGCAGCTGCCTCACCTCGGATTTCGGCGGGTTAGCCGGAGCGTTTTCGGCCAAAAGCACCTGCCGCAGGGCTTCCTGACCGGCATCAGGCAGCCGCAAGACCGCCGGTTTCCGCTCCGTCTTTCCGGCCCCACGCACCTTTTCCCACTCCGCATCCACATCCTTGAACAAGCCGTTGTAAACCCGGGCCAAATCCGGGACGGACGCGGGCGGGGTATTGGAAAGGGCCTGCAGCAGCAAGGGATTGAGCCGATTTGTCACAGTCATAATCCCGATAAGCCCCGCAACGGTGTTGCTGGGAAACACGGCCTCCGGCCGGTCCGCCAGGGCGAACCAAGGCGCAAACACCGGGTCAAACCCTTTCCGGCGCGTCTGCAAATCGGCCATCCACCGCCGCAGGAGGGAGGGCAGCGTTTTATTTTGCCCGGCCAGGTCATCGAACTTCGACTGGTTGGTGAGCCGGTCGGCGGCCCGGGCGGCCAGCAGATAGTCGCCCACATGCTGGCGCAGCCCGCCGAGGAAACGCTCGATCTCCTTTTCCTCAAACACGCCAATCTCTTCCTCGATGGCCGCCTTTTCTTTCAAATAATCCCGGTAATCCGCAGTGTCCCGCAACGGGCCCAGCAACGGCCGCTCCCCCGGCTCCTCACTGCTGGCAAACACCCCGTGCAACGCGTAATAATCCTTGGCCGGGATGGGATCGAATTTGTGGTCGTGGCACCTGGCGCACGACACGGTCAGCCCCAGCGTCCCCCGCGTGACCACATCAATCCGGTCATCGATGATGTCGTTTTGGTTGTCCAGGAAACGGCGGCCCAGAGTCAGGAAACCCAGCCCCGCCAGCGCGCTCTTGTCCTCCCCCAACGGCAACCGGTCGGCGGCGATCTGCTCTATCAGAAATTGGTCGTAGGGTTTGTCCTCGTTAAAGGCGCGGATGACGTAGTCCCGGTAAGTGTGCGAGAAGGAAAAACGGCGTTGCTCGCCGCCGGGCAAATAGCCCTTGGTGTCGGCATACCGGGCTATATCCAGCCAGTGCCGCCCCCAGCGCTCCCCATACCGGGGCGAAGCCAACAAGCGGTCGACCAGTTCCCCGTAGGCCTCGGGCCGCGGGTCGTGAACGAACAACTCCACTTCTTGCGCTGTCGGAGGCAGCCCCGTCAGGTCGTAGCTCGCCCGCCGAATCAAGGCGCGGCGGTCGGCCGGCGGCGCGGGGCGGATCCCTTTTTTCTCAAGCTGGGAGAGGATGAAAGCGTCGAGCGGAGTCCGCACCCAGCCCTTTTTCCTGACAGCCGGCACGGCCGGCTTGACAACCGGTTGGAAAGCCCAGTGCCGGGCCCGCGCCGCCCCAATGTCCGTCAGCGGCGCAGGGCCGGCCGACTGGCGGGGATCCGGAGCGCCCATTTTCACCCAGGCGACCAGAGCCTCGATTTGCGCCGCAGTGAGTTTCCCGCCCTCAGGAGGCATCTGCAGCTCCTTGTCCTCGCCATTGACCGCCCGGATCAGAAGACTGGTCTGCGGAGCACCGGGAACAAGAGCCGGCCCGGTGTCTCCGCCCTTGAGCACTCCGGCCCGGGTATCAAGCCGCAACCCACCCTTCACTTTTGTGGCCCGGTCGCTGTGGCAGGAATAACAGCGATCCACCAGCACAGGCCGGACCCGGGTCTCGAAAAACTCCATCTGCTCCGGCGCAAAAACAGCCGCAGCCCCGCCGCCCTGCGCAAACAACGCCAGCCCGAACAGGCACTGGATCCACCGCCTCATGCCAGCAGCTCCTTGACGACCCGACCATGCACGTCGGTCAACCGGAAATCGCGCCCGGCATGGCGGAACGTCAGCCGGGTGTGGTCAAACCCCAGCAACTGCAGCAGCGTGGCGTGCAGATCGTGGACATGAACGGGCTTTTCCACCGCCTTGAAACCGAATTCGTCGGTGGCCCCGTGCACATAGCCCCGACGCACACCGCCCCCGGCCAGCCACATCGAAAAGCCGTAATGATTGTGGTCGCGCCCATTGACCTTGCCGGCATTGGCCCCAGGCGTCGGCAACTCCACCGTCGGCGTGCGGCCAAACTCGCCACCCCAGATCACCAGCGTGTCCTCCAGCATGCCCCGCTGCTTCAAATCTTTGAGCAGAGCGCCGATCGCCTGGTCCGATTCCAGCGCCAACTGCCGGTGGCCCGACTCGATGTCGTCGTGATTGTCCCAAGGCTGACCGGGACCGTGCCAGGCCTGGACGAATCTCACGCCGCGCTCCAGCAACCGGCGGGCAATGAGCAGCTGACGGCCCTGGGTACCGGACCCGTACATTGTCCGGACGGATTCAGGCTCGCGCGAAATATCAAAGGCGTCGGTGGCCTCCATCTGCATCCGATAAGCCAGCTCAAAGGATTGGATCCGCGTCTCGAGCTGAAGGTCCTTGGAACGGCGGCGGGCGTGCTCCTGGTTGAGCGACCGCACCAGGTCGAGCTGCTGCCGCTGCTCGGCAGACGAGAGGGACTTGTTCTTGATGTGCTCGATCAACTTCTCAATGTCCCGGAACTCGGTGTTGATGTAGGTGCCCTGATAAATGCCCGGCAGAAAACCACTTTGCCAGTTCTGCGTCTCTTGGATGGGATAACCGCCCGGGCAGAGGCTGATGAAGCCCGGCAGGTTCTGATTCTCCGTGCCCAGCCCGTAAGTCACCCAGGACCCCATGCTCGGCCGGGGTTGACGGGCTTCGCCGCAGTTCATCAGCATCAGGGAAGGCTCATGATTGGGCACATCGGCCTGCATCGAACGCACTACGGAGATTTCATCGATGCTCTCGGCCACATGGGGGAAAAGCTCGCTCACCTCGATGCCGCTCTGGCCGTGTTTCCTGAAGGCGAACGGGGATTGAAAGGCCGCTCCGGTGCGGCGCTCGGTCGCCAGATAATCCATCGGCAGGGCCTTGCCGTGGAATTTAGCCAGGCTGGGTTTGGGATCGAAGGTATCCACATGGGAGGGGCCGCCATTGGCGAAGATGTGGATGACGCGCTTGGCGCGGGCGGCAAAGTGGGGCGCCTTGGGGGCCATGGGGGCTAGAATGCTGTCGGGCGGGCGGGCGGGCGCCGCGCCTAGCAACTGGCTCAGGCCCAGCATGCCGAAGCCCATGCCGCAGCGCGTGAGGAAATCGCGCCGGGTCAGGAAATGATCGGCCAGCCGGGGGCTGTGATGCGGGGCGTTCATGTGTGTCAGTATGCCGCAGACAACCGGCGGCGGTTAATTCCACTGTATCGGACGACGGGGTGAAAGGATAATTCACACTTTCGGGCGGAAAATCCACCAACCCAAATCTCATCGGGTGGCCCCCCCCCGGCGCGCTCGCCACCGGTGCCTCAAATACCGGGGCCTGAGCTGAGGGTCGACGAGTCGTCAACGCTGGCGCACCTACCATCCACGGGTTTTGCTGCTGGTCTTAGCGAAGAAGGGCTCCGGCACATGTTGCACGTCTTGGCAGTGGCACTTCGGACATTCGATTTTTTTGTCCTGATGCTCCTTGATGGAGAGGATTTCGCTGAAGGGCAAGTCGCATTTTTTACAGATGTATTCGTAGAGTGGCATAATTTCCTCCGGTTTAGGTTTCAGGGCTTGTTTCTTTATTGGGGCGGCAACGGCAGACGCAACTGTTCACGGATAAGGCGGTTGATAAGCAGGCTCGATTAGTTTGTAGTGGGATTGCAAAAAGGCCACCAGATCAATCATCTGCTCCACCGTCATCGAGTGGTTGAAAAGGGGCATAGGCGATTCCTTGGCATCGACCAACTGTTTCTTATACTCATCAGCCAAGACATGAGAAGGGTTGATAACGGATGTGACCAGTTCGCCGTAGGTCCGCACCCGGAGCGTCTGTCCGCCGAGGGTGAGTTTGAACAAAGTGGGCGCGGGCAGTTCGACCCCCTCGACCCGGTGGCACTGGGTGCATTGCAATGCAAGAAAAGCCTGCTTGCCCCGCTCCGCATCCCCGTCCGGCAGGCGAAATCCACGGCTGGATTTCGGACCGGTGTCGCAGCCCGCGAGCAGGGCTATCAGCAGTCCGCCCGGCAATAAAAAACGTGATTTCATGTGAATGTTCCTTTCGTGGTTGTTGAGGCTGTGAATGGAGGATTGGCCGGTCCGCAAGAGCGGCTGGGCGTCATGCGGCATGCTCCCCAGACGCCGATGCCGTCCGGTTGCGAGGTGAAAAAGGGTTTTTGGCTGACCCGATTGATTCGATTCCGGCCGTGATTATGAGGGTTTTTCATGGATCTGCTTCCGGACTTCTTCCGTCCCGGCTACCTCCTTGGGGGCCAATCTAAACCATCCTGCACGATCTGTCCAAACCGGGCTGAAGACTCAACACGCGCGTCAGCACCGCGCTTCTCTCCGAACCGGATTCAACAATCGGCCATTGACCAATCCCCTCAACGAAACGAGAATCACGCGGGGAGAAAAAACCGGCGGACTGATGTTATCCGGCAAATGAAGGGGCCCGGACGCTCACGGCAACCAACAACCAAATCGAAACCATGTGGGAACAAATCGCAACCGCCATCGGCGTCAAAGCCGTGGAAAGGCTCTTTGAAGGGTTCAATCAAAGAGACGCCGGATTCATCTCTGCGGGGCTGGCGGTGGGGTATTACTACAATTTTCTCGATCCGGTCTCCGGGGTGATAGAACGGGACGAACTGGAGTTGTATGAGTCGCCGACGGATGCCGCCCCGAAAAAATTCCCGTCGGATGCGGTGCGCGTGCAGATTCTCATTCCCGCGCGGCTCAGTGTTCAGGCATTTCAGCGCTGCGAGGAGGAGTTCAAGTCGACCCGGCACGGCTTCCTCTTTCTGCGTCAGAACAAGCGCTATTACGGGGTCAATTACACCCTCACCGAACTTCCGGGAAAAACCGAGCTCATGATTGTGGACCTTGCCAGGCCGATAATGTCCGTCAAGCGCTACTACGAGGACGTTCTTAAGCAGGACACAAGCGATGAGAGCGGAGAAAAATGGCTCAGGAACCAGATCGCGGAAATCGAGGCGTTCAAGGAGGCCATCCGTCGGCTTCAAAAAAGGGGCTACGGCGCCTTGGTCAACAAGCTCGATTTCCGGGAGCGTGCCTGAGCGTGGCTCCCGCACGCGAGGGGGAGCGCCAAAGAGGCCCGGTGGGATCAAAGGGGGAAGAAAAATCATTCCCGGAGCTGGCTGCCGCAAAACCAAGCGAGATCGCCACCGTCGCCGGAATGGAGATCTGCTCCTTGTGGATGCGGGCGGGCGTTTTGGGTATTACGTTGAATTTTCTGGGCGTTGTTGGAAAAGCATGCAGGGGTTTGAGCATCGGCTTTTCCGCCATACCGGTTTCGGACACAAGCCGGTAAAACGGCCTTGCGCAGCGATGGAAGAGTGTTCAACATTAAATGTCAGCACCTTGGGCCCCCTTGCAGAAGAGGTGCCTTGACACAATTGAATTGGTGACGAAACGGTCAACCGGCGGCATAATCGCCAAAATTAAAAGTCTATGCAAACAAACGACTCTAATTCTTCACGTCGGGACTTCCTGAAATCCACCCTCACATTTCCTGTGGCTCTCGCCGCCGCCCCCGCGCTGCTCACTCAGAGCGCCCCGGCTCAGGACTTGCCCGCCGGCAAGACCGCCGAACCAAGCACCCCGCTGCCCCGGCGCGCCCTGGGCAAAAACGGACCCAAGGTCACCATGCTCTCCATGGGCGGGATGATGGCGGCCATGAGCCCGGCCTATCTGGACATCGCCTGGTCCATGGGAATCCGCTACTTTGACACCGCCGACTGCTATATTCACGGGCAGTCGGAAAAAATCATCGCCCAATGGCTCGCGAAATATCCGGAACGCCGCAAGGAAATCTTCCTGGTTTCCAAGGATCATCCGCGCAAGGGACCAAGCCAATTGTTGGAGATGGTGGACAAGCGGCTGGCGGCGCTCGGCACGACTTATCTGGATGCCTTCTATATTCACGGCATGGGCCCTGGTGAATACGGCGAGGAATCGGTCAACTGGCCCAAGAGCGAGGAATTCAAGAAGGTCGCCGCGCAACTCAAGAGTTCTGGCAAGGTCAAAATGGTCGGCTTCTCCTGCCATGACGGACGGTTGGCGGATTATTTGAACAGCGCGGCCGAGGGGGGCTTCGTCGACATCATCATGCTCAAGTTCAACCCTTTTTATCCAAAGGGTGATTCGGTGGACCGGGCGCTGGACGCCTGCCACAAGGCGGGGATCGGGCTGGTGGCGATGAAGACGATGCGCAACACCAAGGATGTGCCCAAGCGGCTGCCGGAATTTGACAAGATGGGCCTCACCACGCATCAGGCCGTGCTGCACTCAGCTTGGAGCGATCCGCGCATTTCGGCGATCTGCAACATGATCGACAATGTGGACCAGATGCGCAGCAGCTCCACGGCCGCCCGCAGCTACAAGGAACCTCTCAAGTTCGCCCACATGGAACTGCTCAAAGAAACCATCATGGCCGGCCGCCGCACAATGTGCACCGGATGCCCGGCCTGCGAAGCGTTCTCGCGCCAGACCGGCTTCGCCTTCCACGACATCTCCCGCTTCGTCACCTACTACGAGCAGGACGGCAATGTCGAGGCGCGCGATTACTATCAGGCCCTTGCGTCGGAGGTGCGTGACTCGTCGAAAGTGGATCTGGCAGCTCTGCGCGACGCCTGCCATTTCAAGACGGATTATCCGGAGATTGTCCGCCGCGCCGAAGCCTATTTCGCCTGAACAACCCTGCACCTCCATCCATGAACGCCAAAAAAAACCTGTTCACCCGCCGGAATTTCCTGCGCAGCGCCCTGATTGCCCCCGTGGGAGCCACACTGGTCCCCAATCTGGCAAGCCATGCGGCCGATGCGGCGAAGGCTTCCGAAACCGGGACTTCCCCCCTGCCCAGCCGCAAACTCGGCCGCAACGGGCCGAAGGTGAGCATGCTGATTTTCGGCGGCGACATGCCGGCCTACAGCCCGCAGCATCTCGACTTCGGCTGGTCATTGGGCATCCGCTACTTCGATACCGCCGCGCAATATGGGAATGGCAACGATGAAACAAAGCTGGCCCAATGGTTGACGAAATATCCCGAACGGCGCAAGGAGCTGTTTCTTGTCTCCAAGGACCACCCCCGCAAAGGACCGGAACAGTTGCTGGAAATGGTAGACAAGCGCCTTGAACGCATCAACACCTCCTACCTTGATCTCTATTTCATTCATGGAATCAATCCCAGAGAATACGGGGAAGCCTCGCTGGAATGGCCCAAGAGCGACGCTTTCAAAAAGGTGATCGCCCAGCTCAAGAACTCAGGCAAAGTAAAGATGGTGGGTTTCTCCTGCCACGACGACCATGCTCCGCAATACCTTGCGGCGGCGGCGGAGGGCGGCTTTTTGGATGCTGTCATGGTGAAATACTCCCCGTTCCACGAGAAGGGCGGAGCATTTGACCAGGGGCTGACCGCCTGCCACAAGGCGGGGATCGGGCTGGTTGCCATGAAGACGCTTCGCAACGCGGTCGACGTTCCCAAACGCCTGCCGGAATTCGACAAGATGGGATTGACCACTCATCAGGCCTTGCTCCATGCCGTCTGGAGCGATCCGCGCATCAGTGCCGTGTGCAACCGGATGGAGAATGTGGATCACATTCAATCCAGTGTGGCGGCAGCGCGTAATTACAAGAGCGCCCTGAAAACCGGCCAACTCGAGTTGCTCCACAAAACCGTGCTGGCCGGCTGGCGCACAATGTGCCCGGGCTGTCCTTCCTGCAACCGCATCGGAACCGAAACCCGGTTTGCCTTTTCCGACATCTCGCGCTTTGTGACCTATTACGAGCAGGACGGCAATCTGGCCGCGCGCAGCCGCTACCAGGAATTGCCGCCCGTCCACCGCGACGCATCTCAAGTGAACCTCACGGCCCTGCGCGACGCCTGCCAGTTCAAAACGGATTATCCCGAGATCGTCCGCCGCGCTGAACGCTATTTCGCCTGACCGATGCCTGTCCCCGACACCAACATCCCGAAGGCGGCGACCAAGCCCAATCGCAAGGAATTCCAGCGCACGAAGATTTCCAAAGGCGAACGCTTGACCAGCGCCGCCCTGCTGGTGCTGATCGCCGGAATCGGTGCCGTCGTCTGGAACAAGGGACGCCACTTTGACCCAAACCGTTTTGCGCTGCGCGTCGAAGCGCTCAAGTCCACATCCGGCAGCGTCGAGGGCAAGGCCAGCACCCTGCGATTGCAGGGCGGCGTCCAGCCCGGCGAGGAGGGGGCGACCGCCGCAGTGTCACCATCCAAGGCGGCCGCACCGGGCGGTGAAGCGGAAGCCCCGGAGGGATCGACCGAGGGAGGAACATCCTCAAAACCGGCGGTGAAAGGCGAGCCGCTGGAGCCTCAAATTCCCGGACTCAAGCCGATGAGCGACACGGAGTTTTATTCCGCGGATAATTTGTTTGAGAAGATTGACGGGCGGGCCCCGGCCTATCTCAATTTCAACTTCCAGCAGCTGCGCTGCCGCACCTTTTCCGTGGCCGGCGCGACCGGCAGTTTTGTGGATCTCTACGAGTTCCGCTTCGACACTCCTGTCAACGCCTTTGGCATGTTCGCACTGGAACGCGACCCGAAGGGGGCTTCACTGCCGTTTGCCGCCGACGGATATTCCGGGGAGATGGGTTTCTTTTTCCGGCAGGGCGCGGTGTATTTGCAGGTGATCGCCTCGGATCAAAACCCCAAGACCTTGGCGCTGGCGCGGGCCATTTCGCAGGATCGGGCAGGAAAGCTGCCTGCGGATGACAAGGGGCTTGACGGCCGCCGCCGTTTACCGGCCTCGGGCATGGACCCGGGCAGCGTGCAGTTTGTGCAGGACAACGCGCAGGGCCAGGCTTTTCTGAAGGATGTTTTCCAAGCCACCTACGATTTCGGCGGCGAAAAGCTGCCCTTTTTTGTGATGGTAGCCAAGCCGGCCGACGCGGCTGCCGCATGGAAATCCTATCTCGCCTTTTCCAGCCAGTTCGGCGGCAAGGCGGAGACGTTGCCGGATGCCAACGGCGCCAAAATGTTCAAGGCTGAGAATTTCGGCACTTGGAAGGTCATCTATCAGCGGGAAGGCGAAGTCGGCGGAGTGGTCGATGCGAAGAACGGCAGCTTGGCCCGCCAGTTTGTGGAACAATATCTTTCCGGTAAAATCAAGTAATTCAAAAAAGCTCCTTATGAGTGCCAATCCTGATCCTTCGGAAACGCAGCATCCTGTGCAGGAGGCTGAGAACCGCATCAGCCGGCGCGAGTTCATGGTGCGTGCCGGCGCCACCGGAGCGCTGCTGGCGGGGGCGGCGGCGGCAGGACGCGCGCTGTGGAAGCCGGATCATTTTGTGCCCGGATTTCAGGCGGAGAAGGGTCTGCAGCTGGCCAATTATGCGCCCGAAGTCAGCAAGGTGCTGCCCTCGATGGCGATTGCCCACGGACAGGATCACGACTCGACCGTGCGTGCAGCCATTGGTGCGCTTGGGGGGATGTCGCGCTTCATAAAGCGGGGCGATGTGGTGATGATCAAGCCCAATGTGGCGTTTGACCGCCCGGCAGCCCTGGCAGCGACGACCCATCCCGAGGCGCTGCGGGCGGTGGCTAAATTGGTGATTGAGGCGGGCGCGGCCAAAGTCTTCATTGCCGACAATCCAATCAACAGCCCGGCGGGATGCTTTCTCAAGAGCGGATTGCGCCAGGTGGCCAATGACCTGAATTTGGAACTGCTCTATCCCGAGACAAACTCGTTTTCCCCGCTCCAACTTGAAGGGGAAGTCCTCAAGCACTGGACCTTTTTCCACGAGCCGTTCAAAAAGGCGACCAAGGTAATCGGCGTGGCGCCCTGCAAGGATCACAACCTCTGCCACGCATCGATGACCATGAAGAACTGGTATGGACTGCTGGGCGGGCGGCGCAACCAGTTCCACCAGCACATCCACAGCATTGTTTCGGATTTTGCGCTTATGATGAAACCCACTCTGGTGGTTTTGGACGGGATGAACGTCTTGATGAGCAACGGACCAACCGGCGGGCGCCTCTCCGATGTGAAGCACATGGGCACGGTGGTGGCGGGAACGGACATGGTGGCGGTGGACAGCTACGGCTATTCGCACCTGTTGGAAAGGGATCTGGCAGAGCTCACATATATTCACAAGGCCCATGACCGCAAACTGGGCAACAAAAACTGGAAAGACACCCTCTACAAGGAGGTGCAGGCTTGAAATCGAACTTCAGGGATCTGCTCAAACTCCGCAGCGTACGGCGGGTGGCGCAGGTGTTTTTTTTCTCGTTGTTCCTGTTCTTCGTCGTCATCAGCGACCTGAGATATCTCAAGGGCTACCCGGCCTCGCTGTTTCTGGAGCTGGATCCCCTGGTGGCCTTTGCCACGGCGATCACCACCCATACGGTCTATATGGGACTACTCCTGAGCCTGCTGTTGATCCTGCCCACGCTCTTGTTCGGGCGGATTTTCTGCAACTGGATCTGTCCCTACGGCATCCTGCATCATTTTATCGGCTGGTTAATGGGCAAGCGGCGGGCTGAGGAGCGGGAGCGGATTGAGGCCAACCGTTACAAGAAGCTCTACTCGCTGAAATACGTGATCTTGATCGGCATGGTGGTGGCCGCGGTTTGTGGCAGCCTCCAAATCGGGCTCCTGGATCCCATCTGCCTGTTCCATCGCTCCATGACCACGGCGATCATGCCCATGCTAAACATCTTCATCCCCTCGAGTGTTTATGTGCGGCAATATTTCCACATGGGCGCCTGGGTGATTGGATTTATCCTGTTCTTTCTGGTGGGCATGAATGTATTGATCCCCCGTTTTTTCTGCCGGGTGCTATGTCCGCTGGGGGCGTTTCTGGGGACTTTGTCCAGCTTCGCACTTTGGCGCATCGATCGGGATCCGGACAAATGCGTGGATTGCGACCTTTGTTTGAAGAGCTGTGAAGGGGCTTCCGACCCTCACACCCAGCTGCGCAAGAGCGAGTGTTTTGTCTGTTTCAACTGCGTCGAGGATTGTCCGGAGGACGCCATTTCCTTCAAGTTCATGCCGCCGTTGAAGCGGGAGATCACCGCGCCAATGGTGCCGGCCCGGCGCGCGCTTCTGGGCAGTCTGGTGGGCGTTGGTTTCTTCGCCTTCGGCCGCGGCTCGGGTAAAACCGATCGCGATTACAACAAAAAAGTCATCCGCCCTCCCGGTTCGGTGGAGGAGAAGGACTTTCTAGACCGCTGTATCAAATGCGATCAGTGCATTCGCGTCTGCCCCACCAACGTGCTGCAACCCAGCCTGCTCGAATCCGGTCTGGAAGGCATCTGGACCCCGATCCTGAACATGAAACTGGGCTATTGCGAGTTGAACTGCACCCTCTGCGGTCAGGTTTGCCCCACCGGCGCAATCCAGCGCATCACCATCGAGGAAAAAACCGGCATGGGCCCCTTCGCCGAGGAAGGTCCGATTCGCTTGGGCACGGCCTTCTATGACCACGGCCGCTGCCTGCCATGGAGCATGGAGACGCCTTGCGTGGTCTGCGAGGAGGTCTGTCCAGTGTCGCCCAAGGCGATCTATTCCCGCGAAGTCACCATCACCAAGCGCGACGGCAATCCCATCACCCTCCGCCGACCCTATGTCGATCCGGCACTGTGCATAGGTTGCGGCATCTGCGAACACGAATGTCCCGTCACCGACGAAGCGGCCATCCGCGTCACAGCCATCGGCGAAACCCGTTCACGGGAGCGCAGGCTGCTGATGGACGGCGGAGTGACCAGTTCCGTGCGCGGTCTGGAGAAGCGCCAACGCTAAGAGACGCAATGGAAAAACCGACATCCGGCCAGCGGCCGCGCACCTGTCGCGCCTGCGGCAAAAAATTCGAATATCCCCTCAAAGGCAGTGCCTCCACAAGGCATCACTGCGAGGATTGTGTGGCGGTGCCCGCAGAGACGCGCAAGGTGTTGGAAAAGCTCAGCACCCGGGTGGCTCAGCTGGAGAACCAAGTTCGAAGGCTCCAGCCCAAGCCGGTGCCGGCCACGGCACCGGCAACCGCCGTTCCGTGAGCCGTGGTTTTAAGCGTTAGCCTTTTATCTCAAAAACGTTCCATCCCCGGTGGTGGCGTCTCTGAATTTGGTTTTTTGATGCTCCCTGTCCTGGTTGCTGACAGCCCCGGCGGCGTTTTGACGCATCCATGAACCTTTTTGTCGAGCAATCCCCCATTCCAAAGACAAACGATTCCCCCCCCCGGTAAGCCGGACTCTTTGCAGGGCCGCGCAGCAGGCCCCGTCCGGTCTTTCCCCGCATTGCCCGTCGCGGAGATGTCAGGTATTCTCCAGTGCATATGGCTTTTGA
>CAIQOK010000187.1 GCA_903873415.1 uncultured Verrucomicrobiota bacterium
CACCTCGAACTGCGTCAGTTGCTGTGAGCGCTGCAACCGCTCCAAAGGTTCGGAGCAGTGGACCTCCTGGTTCCGCCGGCAGCCCTTCTATAGTGCCTGTCGGGTGTTGGATGAGCACAAAAAGGAAATCGGCCGGGCTTATCTGGAACTGACCGGTTATGGCGAAAGCCTCAAAGGGAAATTCTAGACAACGTCAACCGATCGTTCCACCCCGCTGATTTCCAAACGGCAAACAACCTTCCTCCACCAAACACGGCGGCAAGAGGATGCCCAAACCGCCCATTCCGATGTTGAAAAACGGCCCTGTTTGCGCCCGGACAAGGCCGGCCTCTCACGATTGCATGGGCTTTACCGTCAGTATCTCCGCAAATTCCACTCCTCGACCAGCTCTTTGGGGATCTCCTCGAGAAACCGCGACGGCTGCTGCATGAATTCGCCCGTGTTTCCGGGCGTGGCGCGGATGAGCGGATAGCTCAAATAAAGCTCGTTTTTCGCCCGGGTGACAGACACATAAAAAAGCCTCCGCTCCTCCTCCTCCCCCTCGGCGGTCTCCAGAGACCGCGCTGAGGGAAACAATCCGTCGCAGAGCATAATCACAAAGACCACGTCGAATTCCAGTCCCTTGGCCTGATGTATGGACGAAAGGCGCAACTGCTCCTCGTCACGGCTGGAGTTCTGCTGATCCTCGGCTTCGACGTTTGTGAGCAGGGCGAGTTGAGAAAGAAACTCCTGCACGGTGTTGAACTGCTGCGCAAAGACGGCCAACTGTTCAATATCCTCCAAGCGGGAGCGGAAGTTGGTGTAATTCTCCCTCAGGTGGTCCTGATAGCCGGCCTCAACCACCAGCCCGATCATTTTGGAGGCATTGTTCCGGACCTCCGCCGCCTCAAGCTGGGAGATGGTGGCCGAGAATTGCGCCCAGGCCACCGCAGCCTTCTTGGGCACTGCAGAGGCACAGTCCTGCAAGGCTGTGGCAAGAACATAGGGATTACCATCCGCGATGGGGGCGGGATCGTCCAAGCCCTGGGGGATAGCCTGCGCGGTGTGGTTGGAAAAATCCCGCCATAGTTTGTCGGCCGCCTTGCCGCCGATTCCGGGCAGCAACTGGACCAGGCGCTTGAGGGAGATCTCGTCCCGGGGATTGGTGACTAGCTTGAGAAAGGCGGCCACGTCCTTGACATGAGCCTGCTCGAAAAAACGGATTCCACTGGTGATGCTAAAGGGGATGTTTCGCCGCACAAGCTCGAGCTGGAGTTCGAGGGCATGAAAATGGGAGCGGTAGAGCACGGCCATCTCATTGAGATTGCCCCCCTCCTCGCGCAACTCCAGCACGCGCTGGGCAATAAAAGAAGCCTGCTCGGCTGAATCATGGCACGTGACCAACACAGGTTTGGAACCGGATTTGCGTGCCGGGGTGAGTTCTTTGGCGAACTGGTTGAGGTTGGCCGAAATGGCCGCGTTGGCCAGACCGAGAATCTCCGGCGTGCTGCGATAGTTGGTCTCGATCTTGTACACCTTCGCACCGGCATAGCGCTCGGGAAATTTCAGGATGTTGGCATAGTTGGCCCCCCGCCAAGCATAGATGCTCTGGGCGTCATCTCCCACCACCATCACGTTCCTGTTCCGCGCCGCCAGCAGATCGATCAACTCGCTCTGGAGCCGGTTGGTGTCCTGATACTCATCGACCAGAATGAACTGAAACCGCCGCTGATATTGATCCCGCAGGTCGTCGTGTTCACGCAGCAGCTTGAGCCAAAGCGCGAGTAGATCGTCGAAATCCATCGCGTTGGCGGCCCGCTTGCGCGCCGAATAACGACGCCCCACCTCCTCCACCTTGCCCGCCAGCTCGGCCATATAGCCGTAGTCCGCGCCCAGGATTTCGGCGATGGATTTCTCCGTGTTGACCGCCATGGAAAAAACATCACAAAGCACTTCGGGCTTGGGAAAGCGCAGGGCCTTCACGTCAATCTCCGCTTCCACCACGCTGGCCGACACCAGATGCTTGGCATCCTCGCGGTCGAGGATGGTGAAATCGCCATGGTATCCCAAACGCCCGGCGTGCAGGCGCAAAAGGCGGTTGCCGATGGAGTGGAAGGTGCCGCCCCAGAGATCGCGCAATTCCTGCCCCAGCAAATCGGTCACCCGTCGCATCATTTCCCGGGCCGCTTTGTTGGTGAAAGTCAGCAGCAGAATGCGATCGGCCGGGATCCCCTGCTCCAAGAGATAGGCCACCCGATAGGTCAGAGTGCGGGTCTTGCCCGAGCCGGCGCCGGCGATGACCAAGGAGGGACCCGGGGGCGCGGTGACGGCGGCGAGCTGTTGTTCGTTCAACTCGCCGGCGTAATCAATCTGCAGATGCATTGCGGGCCGGAAGGGCTGCAGCACGTATTCACGCGACATTCCGTGAGAGTAGACGGCGTTCTTCCAACATCCAACCTCGAAGATGCGCTGCAAACAGGCTGCTTCGAATTCTGGTGGAACAGGCGGAAACCGAGTCTCTTCCTCTGCACTTTCCCTTGAAATCCCATCCTTTCGCGGGAAAACCAGAATCCCCGGATCACCCCGCCAATGAATTGATCAGGACAACGGAGATAGAAAATGACTTTCGATCACTACGCCCCGACGGCCCTTCATTCAATCCAGGTCCTTCATAGTGCAAGCTGATTTAAAAAACACTGGTAGGGCGGGCAGTCCGCTCCCCCCGCTCTTCCCCACCCGCGTTTTCTCTTACACCGCTGCGGTGCGCACGGAACGGCACGCCCTGCCTATTTACTTCACTCCCATAGAGTCTTGGTTACGCCACTAAAAAACCATCCTCCTTCATGCCCTCCATGGGCTTCATAGGCTTCATGGTAAACCTCCCGTCTTGGGGCAAAACGACCTTGGAGAAAGAAGAAGGCTTCCTCCGCCTCATACGGCACTTCATGTTTACTTCAGTTCTATCTCAAAGCTGCTTTCGGGTGGTCGGAGATCCGCGGTTGATCCCAAGTGCGGTTTGCAGGTTCAACCAGCCGCGCGGAGCTGCAAGACACCGGCTACTTCAGCGCCTCCGCCCTGGCCCAGGCATCGGCCTCCAGAATCTTTTCCAGCGTGGGCCGCTCGGCCACCGCATGCGCATCCATGACCCGGCGCACCGTCGTGGTTATCTCAGGGAAACTGATCCGCCGGTTGACAAAGGCATCCACCGCCACCTCGTTGGCGGCATTGAACACGGCCGGCATGGTGCCGCAACTCTCCCCGGCCCGGCGCGCCAGAAGAAGAGACGGGAACCGGTCGGTGTCCGGCTCCTCAAAGGTGAGCGTCCCGATTTTCGGGAAATCAGTCTGTACCCGGCCACTGACGGCCCGCGCAGGATAAGTCAGCGCATATTGTATCGGCAGGCACATGTCCGGGGTGGAAAGCTGGGCGATGATCGAGCCGTCCACAAACTCGACCATGGAATGCACAATGCTCTGCGGATGCACCACCACCCCCACCCGCGCCATCTCGATATCAAAGAGCCAGCGCGCCTCAATCATCTCAAGCCCTTTGTTGAACAGGGTGGCCGAGTCAATGGTGATTTTCCGGCCCATGACCCAGGATGGGTGCTTGAGGGCGCGCTCCACGGTGATTTCCGGGAACTTTTCCAGCGGCCAGTCCGCCCGGCTGCGAAAGGGCCCGCCGCTGGCCGTCAGCCAGAGTTTGCGCACCGAGCCGGGCGGTTTCCCGTCCAGACACTGAAAAATGGCCGAATGCTCGCTGTCCACCGCGAGCACCTTCACCCCGTGCTCACGAGCCTCGCGCATCACGATTTCCCCAGCCATCACAAGGATTTCCTTCGAGGCCACGGCGATGTCTTTGCCGGCGCGGATTGCCGCCAACGCAGGCTGCAGTCCGGCGATACCGACGATGGCTATGAGCACGATATCCGCTTCGGGCAGTGTGGCCAGAGTAAGCAGGCCCTCATTGCCGGAGCAGACCCGGATTGATGGCCCGAGGGTGTTCTGCAGCTCCTGCGCCTTGAGGGGATCGGCGATGGAAATGACGCCTGGCTGGTGCCTGCGGGTTTGCTCCAAAAGCAGAGCGGAGTTGCCGCCGGCCGCCAGACCTATGAGCCGGATTTGATCCGGCAAATCCTCAACCACCTTCACGGTGCTGTTACCTATACTGCCGGTGCTGCCGAGTAAAACCACGTTTTTCATTTTATTAGCCAATGCTCACCACAGATGAAACACCGGATCCATTCAAAAGGCCATTCCATTGTATCGCAGTTGCATCGGACCGGGACCGATAGTTCTCGCCCCATTGAAAGCCCACCATGAGGCAAGAAAACCCGATCCAAGAAGATGTCTCCTTGAAAAGCGGCACCGGCCAGCAGGCGCTCAAGCCCATCAAAGGCCGAGCCGGATTTGATTGCGTCTGCTCTCAGGGGTGGGTCAGCACATGACGCAGGTAGAGATACATGATGGGCGCATTGAAGAGAAGGCTGTCCAGCAAGTCGAGGATGCCGCCGATGCCTGGGAAAAGCAGGCCCGAATCCTTGACCCCCGCCTCGCGCTTGAAGAGCGACTCTATCAGGTCGCCCACGACCGCACAAACACTGAGCAGAACGCCCAGACTAACGGCATGAATCCAGTTCATCCCCTGCATCCGCTCTCCGAGAAACCGCGTAAAGAGCAGGCTGACGAGTGTGGAGATAAGGATGGCTCCGGCGAATCCTTCCCAAGTTTTACCGGGACTGATGCGGGGAATCATCTTGTGCCGGCCGATGAGGGAACCCACGGCGTAGGCACCGGTGTCGCTGAACTTGGTGACCAGAATGAAATAAAGGACGTAGAGCTTGCCGGTCCCGGCCAGGGACGGCGGGAATGTGTAGAAATGGATCTTCTGGATGAAGTTGAGCAGCCACGCCACATACATCAGGCCAAAAAGGGTGGTGGAAATAGCCAGTATCCCGGCCGTATTGCTGCGCGACACAAACTGCCGCACACACAGGCCCAATACAAAAAAGATCAGAAACCCCGTCTCGAAATCATTCACCCTCGCAGGCGACCCCTGGGTCCCGATCCAACCGGTCAACTGTAGAAAGGTGCCGAGCATCAACAACACCCCGCCGAAGATTCCCCAGGCGCTGAAACAGGCTAATCCGCGTTTGCCCACAAGACCGTAAAACTCAATCAACCCGGTCACGACCAGAAAAGTCATGACTGCCAGAAAGAAAAAATCCGACACCGCCTTGTTGCTGGAGAACATGGCCGCCAACACAACGCCCCAGAGCAGAAGTGTGCTGGAGAGACGGCGGAAAAAAACATTCAATTTGGATGGGCTTGCGGGTGCCGCTAGGTCAGGCATCCACCCAGCATGGGAAGACCGAATGAGCCTGTCGAGCCGGATTTATAGCCGGATTAATAGCAGCGACACGATCCTGGGTGAAGGAGATCCGCCGCACAAAAACCCGCCCTGCCTCCATTCCTCCCCGGACGCTGGACTCGGTAATCGTGGGCAGCAATGCGCTCAGAGCCCCTCGGGCCAAGGGGCACCCTCGTAGCTGGCCATATTTTCGACGGGCCTGTGCGCAGCACCGAAGGTCCTATTGCCCGCTGAGATGCGTGATCGGGCTACTGCGGCACCAGAAACACGCTTCCGGTCTGGTTGGTTCCAGGGAACTGGCCGAAGCCTGCATTCTGCTTCTGCAGCACCGCACCACTGACCTTCAACACACTGCCCGCCGCCGGGTTGTTCACGCTGCCGCTGAAGATGCCCGTCGAGTTTGTCAGGGTGAGCCGGAGTGAATTCGGCCCGATGGCGATATTGTTCGCTCCCAAAACAAAGGCATTGGTGGAGCTCTCCGGCAGATTGCCATTGTCCAGAATCATCATGCCATTGGTGATCGCCAGCAGGCGGACCCCGTTGGTTGGGGTAAAATGCGAACCGACGGCTTCCACAGCATCGCTTCCGGTCAGGGTGAAACCGAACGGATAGGACAATGCGCCGGGCTGCGCCGGCTTGGTCCAGTTCAAAACGCCCGCAATGTCACGGTCCGACGCATTGGTGAAGCTCAGCCAGCCGAAGATGGATCCCCGGTCCCCATAGAGCGGCGCGTAGAACGGCCAGAGCCCCGCCTTGGAAAGGATCGTGCCCTGGCTGGCGTTGGTGGTGTCACCCAATCGGCCCGCGAAAGTAACAGAGCCATTCGCGTTCACCGTCACCGCACCATAGCCGTGACCGCCGGGTTCATTGGCGGCATCGGCGCTGCCAGCGATGACAAGCGTATATTTTCCGACCTGCGGTGCGGGATGCCCCGCGGAGAACACCCCTCGAGGTGCAAGCAACTGCGCCGGAACCACTCCGTTGCTGATGACACCAGTGATCCGGTCGCCGCCGTTGAGATCGAGCTGGAACCGGGCTGCGACAGCCGGGCCTGCGACATAAAGGCGGTTGGTGGACCAGGAACCATTGAGGGGGAACTGGCCGGAGATGGACGGTTTGTTTGTTCCGCTTTGGAGTCGGGCGGTGAATCCGCCATGATCATTCACGGTGGCATTGAAGAATCCCGCCGTGGCCTGCGCAGGATCGGCGGGATCAAAGAACAATCCCTGATAATTACCCGCCACTGCGGCAAACGGGTTGGGCACAAAATTGGCCTGCAGCACAAGATTGCTTACCATGGTAAAGGTCAAGCTCGCATCCGAGGTCAGATTTCCGACCGGTGCGGATACGCCGCCCAGCCAGTTCGAGAAGACATACCCCGCCGCCGGCTTGGCTGTGAGCGTGTAAATCCGTCCGACCTGCAGCAGCGCATTAGTCGCATTGGGCGAAACAGTACCCTGCCCGGCAATCTGCAACAGGAGCCGATCACTTGGGAAATAAGCAAACAAAACCCGGCTGGTGACCGACATATTGCCGGAGCTGTCACGAGCATAGGCCTGAACCACGTTGGTGCCGGATTGAAGCGGGATCGGCGCCGACCAGTTGGCCCACCCGTTGGTGGTGATTGCATCCGACCAACCGCTTCCATTGAGCTGGTAGCGGACTGCGGCCACCGACTTGTTGTCCGCCGACCTGCCGGTGACGGTAAAGAACGCGTTGCTCCAGAATTGATTGGGGGTCGGGGAAAGAATGGCCAGAGTTGGTCGCACATATTCGCCCACCGACAGCACCGACACCTGGCTGGTCACGCTGCCGAAACTGTTGGTGATGATCACCAGATAATTTCCGCTGTCCGCGTTGGTGGCTGCGTAAAGGGTCAAGGCGCTCACTGATTGATGCGGCCAGGCCTGAGTCAGCGACGAGCCGGGTGAACGGCCCGACACTTTGCGCCATTGGTAGTCGAACGGTGCGGTGCCGGAGACGGAAACATCCAGCGTGGCGGGAGCGCCGAAGGCGACCCACTGGGTCTGCGGCTGCAGCTTGATTGCAGGAGCCTGACCGATCGAGAGCAAGGCGGGGCTGCTGGTGATGCTGCCCGAGGCGCAACTCACCACGACGCTATAGCTGCCGGTGTCCACCGCCTGCACGTTGTTGCGGAAGTAGCTGGAGGAGGTGGCTCCGGCAATCGGAATCCGGTTCAGGCACCACTGGTAGCCCAGCGTGGTGGAGCTCGTGGCCGCCACGGAGAAGGCCACGGAATGGCCGCGAACCACCACCTGCGATTCCGGCGCCGAAAGAATGGCAGGGTCATAGTGAAGCCCCCCAAGCTGGAGAACCCCGCTGCCGACCAGGCGCGGCAGATCGCTGTTGCCCAGCTTTACTCCTTCCAGCTTCACCGTCTGATCCACCGTCTTGCCCTGCCCGTCATAACAGAGTTCCAGAATGGAATCGACCCGCGGCAGGTTATTGGTGCCGCGCGTCACCACGGAGCGGATAGTCACAAAACGCGAAGGTAAGCCCGATTGCTCCGCAAACACATCGTTCAAATCAATCACATCCCCATCCGAAAGGGAGAAATCCGTGATGACATCCTGGCTGTTGTTGGGTTCGAATTGGAACCGGTCCGCACCGGTGCCGCCGGTCAACCGGTTGTGCCCCGCCCCGCCCCGCAAAATATCAGCCTGATCGTTGCCGGAGATGAAGTCGTCCCCGACACCGCCACTGATTGAATTGCGGACGCCGGCGTGACCGGTAATTGCGACGGAAAGCATCGCATTGCGGAAATCCCAGACCGTGAACCCTTCCCAGCGGGACAACTGATAATCCTGCAACCGCGCCCGACTCGTCGACGAGATCGGGCGGTCATAGAAAATCACCTCGCGCAGGATGCCGTCGAAAAAATTGCTCGCAACTGCGGAGCTCACCGGCTGCTGCCCGCCCAGAGTGGTGAAAGACGAGCCATGCGCCATTCCGTTGCTGTAGGACAGAAACATCCCCATGTCAGGCAACTGCAGCAGCGAATGGTCCGACCCGCTGTTCAGGGTGATCTGGCCAATCTGACCGGAACGAAAAGCCGGGCTGGAGCTGAGCCGGCCGGATTGCTTAAGCCAGAGCGAACGTCCCCCTGCAATCGTGCCCTCCAGGCTCAGCTCCAGATCGGAACTGTTGAAGAGGGTCTGACTGGTTCCACCGCCCGCGCCCGGCTGGAAAGAAATCAGCGCCGTGCACTCTGACAGATTCAAATCCCGGTCGTCGACATAGAGAAACTGGCCGGAGGAAAAACGCACCTGGGTCCCGTCTGCCAGCGGTTCGGACCCGGCATAGGGCTGATAGGCATCGCGCCCCGCTGCGGAGCGGTCGGTCCAATCGGCCACCAGTGCCGGCACGGCACCGATGCCTGCCGCGGGGCGAAGACTGGCGGCATCCAGCCAGAGCGCAGGAATGGCGATGGTTTGCAGCGAAGGAGAAAAAGCAGAGATCTGCAGGAAAGTCTCGACAGCACGGGAATTCGTGGACTGAAGCAGATCCCGTATCCGCAGAGGCAGGGTCACGCTCTTAAAATCAAGAGGCACCTTGATCGTGATGTGACCCGACAAAACCGAGCGGTAGCTGAACTCCGTGCCCGCAGAGAGAGAAGCCCCGGAGCTATAGAAGTTCAATCCGGCCCCGTCCCCCAAGGAAAGCATCAGTTTTTCCGGGCTGGACGAGGGGGCAACGATCGAGAGCGAAAATCCCGCCAGCCCGCCCGCCGGAACCAGCAGCGTGTTCTCCTGCAACACGGGAATGGTGTTAGCGGTATTCGGATCAGTCCCGAGCAGGAATTCCTGCAGATTGGTCAGGCCGTCGTGATCATTATCAAGCCCAGCATCGGCGGCGCTCAGGGGATTCAGCCCGTTCTGCGTCTCCCACCAGTCCGGCATCCCGTCTCCGTCGGTGTCGGTTTGGGCGACAGCGGCCTTAAAATCAAAGCGCATTTCCCGGGCCCGGCTCAGATAGCTGGCATCCAGCTGCAGGGCCTGATTGGGATCCACCGGGGTGGCGACCTGACCATCGACCGCAACGCCGGCTAGGCGGTAATTGGAGCCGACAGCCAGATTGAGATTCTTCTCGCGGGTAGTGGGAGAGACTTGCATCGGCAGCTCCAAGCGGTAGGAGTATTCGCCGCTAAGGCCGCAGGCATGCAGCGAAGTCTGCCTCACAACCACATTGGTTGCATTGGCCCGGTCCACCAAGGTGATCTGAAGAGTGCCGTTGAAGATCTGGTGGCTGCCGCCCACGCCGATGCTGAACACCTTGCCAAAGAGCACTTGGGGCGGCTCGGAAAAGTCCGCCGCCTGCGCGAAACGCCCTCCGGCCAATCCGGACAAACAGCCCAGCAGCCCCAGCATCATCCACTTTCTCAGGTTCATTTTGAAATCAAAAACAGGGTTCATAGGCGGTAAATCATCAGTGGGCGGCGGGTTTCACCGGCGGAACAGTGCCCGGTGCAGCCCTGCGCTGCGGCGCGGCCACCGGGGCCGCAGCCAATCCCTCCAGCACGTCGGGCTTCCGCTCAATCCGGGCTTTGGAATAAATACTTTGCTCAAACTCCTGCTCCAGGGCGCGGCGCCGGTCGGCAAGCAGGCTTTGTTCAATCCGGCTTCGCACCGCCGCCAGAGGCTGAACACCTGCAGCCCGGCGATCGATCAACCGCACCAGGAAAAGGCCTTCGGGACCGCTGTAAATCCCGCTCAAGTCTCCTGGCTGCGTGAGCCCGGAGGCTAACCGGATTACCGCAGCGTGCCATGCGTCGTTCAGCGGCGAGGCTTGCAGCCAGCCCACATCCCCACCGCGCTGACGCGAGGCGAGATGCTCCGAATTGCGCAAGGACAAGGAACCAAACCCATTGGTCACAGGCACCGAGGCCGGTTCCTTGATCAAATGATCGCGGATATCACTCAGCCGCGGTGTGTAGCGGGCCACCAGGGGGTCTTGACCCCGGGTATTAAACCACAGCACCGCCACCCGCACGCCCTCAGGCTCGGTGAATTTCGCATCCCGGTTTGTCTGGTAAAAGGACTGTATCTCGGCATCGCTCACCCGAACGGCTTCCAAACGGGGCTGGAGCTGCACGGTCTTGAGCCGGCTGATCAGCAGACTCTCAAACTGCTCGATCACAAGAGGATCCTGGTCCAGGCCGGCGTGGCGGGCGGCCTGTGCCAGAGCCGAGCGCTGAATCATCTGCTCCAACAAGGCCTGACGCGCCGCCGGAGTATCGCTGGCCCCAGGACGCCGTTCCCACCCGAGGCGGAACAAGTCTTCAGTGATCGGCGCCCCGTCCACCACCGCGAGCACCGGCGAGGATTTCACCGGCCCGGGTGCCTTTGCATCATCGGGCCTGTTGCACGCCGTCAGCAGGACAACCGCGGCCACGGTGCACCAGACCCGCGAACCCGCACCCGGTGCAAACCGGGCTCTCTGCTCAAGGATGAAATCGCGAAAGGCTCTCATCTCGCTTACATGCCCTGATTGGAATAGGTCTCCAGTTGGAGTCGGATGTCCGTCACGGTCTGAATAAACCGCTGCAAACCGGCTTCGGAATTGGCACTCAGGTTTGCGCCGGGAATGATCAGCAGCCAACGGGTGTTCCACGCCGAGCGTCCATAGAGGCGACTCGAGACATTCCACCCCGGAGTGTTCGGGCTGCTGAACATCTCCTGATCCACAGCCAGCCCGTTATCGGTGATGAACGCCCGGCTGTCACCAAAACGGATCCGGTCCACAAACGAGCCGTCCAATCCCTGCACCGACGGCGAATAGCCGGGATCCTTTAGATTCGAGCTGTTGATGACGTAGGGAATGGGAATCCGCTGGCTGACCACATTCCAGCTTCGGGTCTGGAGATTCAGGCTGTCGGAGCAGCGCTGCTGATCGATGCCCGCCGGGACAAGATAGTAGCGCGGGGTGACCGCCAACTGGGGCGACGCCCCCGTGCCGATCCCGTCATAGCCGGGAAATGCGATCGCATGGGAGCGGATCTTGGTGGCAAAATTAGCCACGCTGTAGGAATGATCGCCGCCGGACAAAGGGTGGCCGAAAAAGTTGACACCCGGGTTGATCTGGGTGCCAAACTCCAAAACCAGCCCGGACTGAGGGCCAGAGGAAGGATCGGCGAAAGGCCGGCAATACTGTCGGAACTCGGGCACCGCACCCAGATCGGCCACCTTGGAGGCGGTCAGGACCGCCTGCCACGCCGCATCGCCGTCCGCCCCTGCGGGAATCCGCAGCAGCTCGCTTCGGAGCGAAAAGCGGCTGGTCTCAAACTGGTTTTGATTCAGTCCTATCTGTCCCTTGAGCGACTGGTAGTTGGCCTTGAGCTTGGCCAAAGAATCGGCCAACCCGCCATTGCCCACCTGCGGTTGCCCATCCACCCAGAGCCCGAGCTGCCGCGTCTTGGCGATCTGATCCAGCAGGGTGGCGGCGGCGGCGGGATGTCCGTCGGAGAGGCTGGTTTCGTAATCATACATTTTGGCCGCCAGCCAGGCGTAACGCAGGGCGTTGTCCAGAGCGTTGTCATACTTGCGCAGAGCCTCGTTCCGGCCAAGACGGGTGACCATGTCCGAGTAGCGGTTGCGCTGGGCGCTGGCGGCGATTTGCATGTTCTTGGCCGTGCGCTGCGCCTGCAACCGCTCCGCCGAAGCCTCCACCGCCCGCACATGATCGGCCGCCATCTTCAGGCGCTGCAACGGACCGGTGATATCCAGACGCTTGATCTCCTCATCCTTTAACTCGGTGGAAAGCTCATTCAGGGAGGCGAGGAATTCGTTGTAGCTGGCAATGGTTTCATTACCGGCGTCCTGGGAGATTTCTGAAATTTTGGCGGAGAGGTCCATCACAGACGCACCAATATCCAACCCGAGTGCGACATGTTCCTTAGTTTCATTGACTACTAACTCCACCGATTGAAGAGCCGCCCGCAGAGCAAAAAACATGTCCACTCCGTTAAAGGCACCAACGTCTCCAGGAGCGGAATTATTGAGCTCGTTCAGTGATGTTTGTTTCGGTCTCCCTTTACTCGCACCCTCCACAATCGAGGCGGCCTTCTCAAGTGCGGCTTTGGCCGTCTCAAAACCAATCCTCAGCCCCTCATAATAACGGGTGAATTTCAGGTTTTCCTGGATCGAGTTGAGTTTCTGCTTCGTGTTGAAGGTCAGCAGTTGCAAGGACTTGACATAGTCATTGTAAGTCTCGACAGCCATTTCCAAATCAATCTGGGCGGAAAGCATCTGGTTGATAGCAACTTGAACCTCGCCGGGTGAAGTCCGCCGACCCCACTCAGCAGGAGCCTTGAATGCGTAGTCGGAGACTTCCTCATAAGGGAGAGCCGTGGAGAGGACGGTATCTGAAGCGCCGGGTGTGTTCGTCAGGTTGGGATTATTCAGGATAGTCTTTCCAAATTCGGAATCCTGATTCAAATAGAACCCGTCGAAGACAGCCTGATTCTGGTTCTTACCAGTCTGTGACACATTCGCACGGGCCGTGTCGGGTTGAAACGTGATTTCCTGAAAATCAAGCGCGTTGCCAGTGTTCCTGATGTTATCAAGCGTGGTTTGATAGTTGAATGACGAGGGCCGGGCAGGCGTGATCTTGCTGACGAAGGTTTCGTCGACATACATGTAAGTCAGCAGATCGGGCCCGCTGTAGCCTTCCTTAAATATCTTACCGCTGCCAATGGCACCTTGGTACGGCGTGCCCAAGAGACCGATCAGCTGATTCTGATAATCCAGATCCTGCAACAGAGCCTGACGCTGCAGCTCGGCGGTATCGCTGGTGATATGGCGCAACTGCTGATCGGCCCGGGAGGCGTAGTTGAAAGCGGTCAGCGCATTGTTCGCCGCCATCACCGCCCGATCATAGACCTGCTCAAAGGGCGTGAAATGTTCCCACCAGACCCCGTCGTAATAGGGCTCCACATCAAAAGTCAGCGCGTCAGGATCCAGTCCCAGCGGGTTTCGCCCCTGATTCACCCCGTCCAAGGTGTTCTGGATTTCCAAGAGGACGCCGGAGATCTCGCCCAGATCAGCGGTGTTGGCGGTGCGATCGATCTTATCGAGACCCTGTGCCAGCTGGCCGGTGACAGGGTTGGTGGACTGGGTGGGGACGAGAGCGTTGCCGACCAGCCAATCGAAATAGGCGCCCTGCCCGGCGCGCTGGGACCACTCGGACACACCCCAGGCGCGGGCCGGGTTGGCGGAGTCGGTATAGCCCTGCCATTGCCCCGCGGGATCACTCACATAAGCATCCTTGTAAGTCGATTTGAGAATCTCCAGGCCAGTGCGGGCCCGGGCGGCGGCGGTGGTGGCAAAGGACTTTTCATCCAGATAATCGGTCGGCAGCACATTGCCGAGCAGGGAATAGAGCTCGGAGCGCGCCTGCCATTGGAATCCGGGCCGGCGCAGCAGTTCATAGTGCATCTTCAACGCGGAAAGATAATGGCCCCAGGCATCGCCATGCCCCATGGGATACTGGATCGCGGCATCGGACTCATTAATGACACCGTCCAGATTGGCGTCCTGGATGTGGTAATTGATGTTATAGGCGGCTTCGCCCGGGCCTTTGAGGTAATTCCAGAAAAGCCGGTTGTAAGTGGGATAGGCCTTTAGAAAATCCGTGCCGCGCAGGAGGGATAACTCCTCCTGCAGCAGGGTTGGCACCTCGTTCTGAAAAGCGAACACGCTGGAGTTGCCCGCCAGGCTGGGATCCACCGGGTTCCCCTGCTCGTCAGTCAGCGGAATAGCGGAGTTCTGGGCATCGGAATAGGCTTCGCTGCCCAGCAGATCGTAGAGCTCTGCCAGACGGGTGGCCGCCAGCAGCAGGGCCTGATCCGTACCCGCTGTGCTGTTATTGCCCTGGGTAAGATCCTTGGCCCGCTGCAGCACGGTCTCATAAAGTTCGATCAACCCGACATTTTCGATGGCATCCTTCTCGGCATTGAGCGCGACCGGCCCGATGTAGGGGCGGCCCGCCTCCTGCAACATGCTGCTATAGGTGGCCGGACTGTCCCCGCTGAACGTGGCGGAGAACCGCGCTTCATAGGGATTGATCTGGTCAAGGATGCGTTTGACCCAGCCCATGACAAGCTGGGGCAGGAACCGGTGACTGCCATCAGCCTGGGCCTGGGGCGAGTTCGCTGCGCCGGCCCACTGGTAGGGCGCTGGCGCGTTCTCCTCGGGCTTCCAATCCGGTGCGGAATCGTCCGGACTGACCAGGCGCCAACTGGAATTATCCACCGATCCGTTGGTGGTCACCAGATTGATTGGGTTTGCCGCTTTAAGCTCCTCTTGGTTGCCATAGCGGACATAGAAAAACTTGTCCGCAAGGGTGATGTCCGGACGACCGGTGAAGTCGATGGAGTTAAGCCCGAGCCCCTGCTTGTAGATCTGCCAGCCGCTGGCATTGGGCGCGTTGGTGGCATCCGGCGTGCCGATTTGATCCAACGGGGTGACATCATGCACCCACCACTGGTAATAGACCTCGGCGGTATTGCCGCCGAAATCCGCGGTGTGATTCAGCGTGACTTTTTCGTCAAAGGCGTTTTGAGGCGTGACCACCTGAATCGTGCCGCGATAGCGCTCCTCACCGATCTGGAGAATATGCAGCGCCACAGCCCCGGAAGCCCTGGGATCGTTGTTCTCGGCGAGGGCCAGATAGAGCGGTTCATTCGAGGCCTTGTCAAGAAGGAGGGGGCTGGGGACCAAGGCTGAGCCTATGCCAAAGCTGCTGGCTGGCACCAACGACCCCACGCCGTTGGTGAATCCACCGATGGACTGCGGAACAGAATCCACGTTTGTACCCGTGTCCAGATAGAACCTGATCGCGGTCTGGTTTGTCACCGAGACAACGCCCAGTCCTGTATCGGTGCGAGTGGTAAACTGGCTACTGGCAGCATCCTTGAGGTGACCTATCGCCATGGTCCATTCCTCGCTCTCTGAGGACGGCAACCCTTTGAGTGTCTCGGCGTCTTCGTCGTTCATGAAATTTGGCTCCAGCAAATAGGGCTGGATGGGCGTTTGGGTGAGATTCGGAGCGCCGCTTTCCAGATTGTTCAACCGTCCGCGGAAGACCAGCTCACCGGCAAGGCTGTCATAATAAAACCGCTTGGAGAGCGAGCCGGTCAACCCTTTGAAATACCAACGGGATCCGACCACCATCACCTTATCCGGATGCGCCGGGTGCAAGTCCGCGGGAATCTGCTCCTGCTTAATGCTGACCGCGTAACGATCCAGGGGACGCGTCACACGGGCTGAAGAGTTGGTCGACTGGACAAGGATCATTGAAGGAGTCTCGGTATCGTAAACCACTTCTGCCGACGCCCATCCCAGAACACCGGGCAGCCCCGGGCTGGAGGGACGGTCAGCCTTGTATTCTCCACCAGGGTAGGTCAGCGTTTCGCCCCGCTTCAGCACCGGATAATCCTTGCGCCAGTAGGCATCATACTTTGAAGCCACTGCAAGGGTGGTGGCACCTGTAAAGGATTGAACCTGACCGGGAGCAACGCCGGGCGGGACCCAAGCCACCGGGGTTCCGATAGCGGGGCGGGCCGCGCTGCCAAGCCAAAAGTCGTCGCGGAGCGGATACCAGTAGCGCTGGAAGAAACGTCCGCCGCCCGATACTATCCAGGCGTTGCTATTCTTATCCCTCCACAAACTCCGCTGCGCGACTTGAGTGTTGAATTCATTGGTGAAAATAAGATTCCCCCCGAGAGTGTTGGTTTGAACCACACTGCCTATGACGAGATTCAACGGATAGGGTGCCACGACAATATCCCCGGCAAAAGCCGGGTAACGAAAGTCATAAGTGGGATTCGCAGGCTGGGTAACAGCCACTCCGTTGGCGTCCATCACGGTGTGGGTGCCGGAATCCAGATTGGGGAACGGAACAGATGACTCGTTTTTGCGAACGGTTTTGACGACATAGGCCCTCATGACATAGGCGTCGTTAATATTTGTATTTCCGAGCACCTGGTATTGCGCCAGCACAAAAGGATCCGATGTGTAACCGGAGGCGTTGGTGATATTGAGTCCGTTTTGAAGGGCGAAAACAGCGCTCTGGCCCCGATTAAACGAGGCATCTCCAGTAATATTGAAGGCTTTTGAGGGAGCGACAAAAGCGTGCTCCTCGTTCGGATTATAGCCGGAGCGAGCGGGATCGGGCTGGTTATAGATCTTGAGGCCGGAATAAAGCGCAGGATCAAAGAGAAGCTGATAGTTAGGACCGTTGGTCGATATGGCCTGGCCTACGCCCTCGCTGCCCATCTGGCTGGAAATGTAAATAACATCCGCCGTAGCCGGATCGGGATAACTGATGTTGGTGTAGATCGTGGTGCATTGCGGCAGGTAAGACAACGGCTCGGTGTGGTGGTCATTTCCACCACCGGAGGTCTTGTAATACCAGGTAACACTCAGCGGCATGGAGCTGCAGCTCGCATTATAGGCATTGACCGGATAGATAGGCCCCCACTGGCCGATATCGGCACCGGCATTGTAAATATCCGGATTAAAGTTGACGCTATTATTGGTCACCTGGCCGGAGGTAAAGCCTGCCTGGTCGTAAGGAGAGGTAAGCTTCTGACCGACCACGGCAGAGGCGCGGTTGGTGAAATAGGGGTCCGGATGTTTGCTGTCTCCAGCGGGAGGTGCGCCGAGCAACCGAATCACAATGGATTCCTTGGTGAGGTCGCCGGTGGCTTTCTCAGCCGGATTCAGGCGGTGGCTATAGACCAGCACAGAGCGGTTGCCGGCACGGGTGTCCGTAAAGATCCGGTTGTTGGCCACCTGCGCGGTGTTGTTTTCGCTGAATGCAAAATCATAGAACAACCAGTCGTCATTGCTCAAGGGATCCAGATCGGCGCGATAGGCGTTGGCACCCGGTGAAAGAGCATAGCTGTAGTGGACGTAGGGCGCCCCGGGATAGATGGCATCCACATCGTCCAGGGTGTTGGTGTGGAGATAATTGAGGGAAGAATCGCCCAAGCGCGCGCCGTCCTTGCCTTCCCAGCCGAGAAAGCCGGAGCTGAGCTGGTTTTCGTGGGGGAAATTAGCCGTTACTTCCAGCGTGTTGGTATAGCCCGTCTGGTCTGCCCAGGTAATGGAATACTTACCCGGCTTGGTGGGATACCATTTGCGCCCCACAAAATCCCATATCCACCCCTTTCCGCTGCCTCCACTGAGGGTACCGCTCAGCGCGGTGGTCATATCGGAAGCCGAAGGCCCCTCGACGGTGATTTGCAGATCGGAACTGCCCACCGGCAATTCGGGGTATAACTGACTATTGACCGCCGAGAGAGAAGACACGTCCAGACCTACGCCAATGGGAAGGATGGCGCGATGAATGGTCTTGGAATATTGGAGAATGAGACTGCCCGGGCCGGAAACGGCGGGAAATGTGTACTGACGGGTGACGGCCTGACCAAGCCCCGGCAGGGAATAGACACCATCCACCAGCTTGTCCAAAGAGATGACGCCGAAGGAATTCAAGTTGCCGCTGATACCCGAGAGGGTGTATTTGCGGTCAAGCGTCCGGTAAACCGCGCCCAAGGTGAGGCGCTCGCCCTCATCGATCCATTCGTCCAACACATCCACCACTCCGGCCCCCAGGGATGCGGACTTGGCGCTGGAAAGACCATTCACATTCACTCCGGTGGCGTCGCCGGCGAAGAACGGGTGGCGGCTGACGGCGGCCACTCCGGCATCGTCCGGGGCGGAGACGCTGATTTTGATTTCGAACTGTTTGTCCCAGCCCCACAAAACGCGACGCCAATCGGTGAGGGGGGCCTTGCCAATGAGTGCGATGTTGACCGTGGAAACCCCGGCATCCCGGACGCGGACGAAGTCAAATCCGGGCTGGACGGCGGCCACCATGTTGGACGCGGTGGTTCCTGCCGGAAAAAGGCTTTCAAAATCCCGGAAGTGGAAAGAAACCGCGCGTCCTTCGGTGGAAGCGGTTGTGATCTGATCATGCTGCAGGAGGTCCTGGGCGGTAATGGTCAGGTTCGCAAGCGGAATGGATTGTCTGGCGACGCCCGCGGCAGCGCATTCATACTCGAGCGACAGGGCGTGTCCGCCCCCTGCATCAAAGTATTTCACCACCACCAGATGCTGTCCTTGACTGAGCACCACCTGTCCATCGACGGTCGCTGGGGCATGAACTCCGTCATTATTTATCACCAACTGGCCATCGATGAATAATTGCGAACCATCGTCGGAGTTGAGGTGAAAAGTGTAGTTACCTCCGGCATCCACTCGCAGAAGGGAATGGAAATGGTAACCATAAAAGTAATTGCTTCCGTTGGCGCCACTGGCCGGGAAAGGGTCCGGAAGAGAGAACGAGTTGGTGAGGTATTGATCATCCAGCGAGGCATAGATGGAGAGGTTGGTTACGGAGGGGTTGGCCGCGCCGCAGAGACCTTGTGCCTCCAGCGGTGAAATCGCACGGTCAAGAACAAAGACCTCATCCACTCTGCCCGGGAAGAAGAAAAGATTGGTGGCAATTTCCGTGGCTCCCGCACCGATGCACAGTGGACGCTGTGGATTGGGACGGAAGGTGTTGGTAACAGGAACGCCAACCGGTAGTCCATTAATATAAAAGCGATAAGCGATGCCGTCATAGGTTCCGATCAGGTGCGTCCAAACGTTGGTTTGCACCGGCGTACCCGAGAAGACCTGCCAGCCGGTTCTGGAGCCTCCCCAGAATTGCCACTGGTCAGTATTGCTGGCGTAGAAGATGTAGCCGTAGGCGTCGGTCCCTGAGACATCGCGCGAGGTGAGTGGAGAGCGGTAAGTCCCGCCTCCGCCGGTAAGATAGGCCCAGCAGGAAACGGTAAAATTGGACGGGTTCAGTGCAGGCGAATAAGGAACGACGATATTCTGATTCACTCCGTTAAAACCCACCGCCGTGTTGGACTGCTCGAATCCTGAGAAATCATAGGGCCTCGGTCCTGGTTGTCCCAGCGCCGGCGAATTGGACTGGAACCCATTTAAGGCGGCTCCGGCAAATCCAGCGTTTGCAACCAGCGGGCCGCCGGATTCATTCAGACGCCAATACCCTACCGGGTTTAAAACAGCCACCGCATTGCTGCCAGAAGGAGCCTTGAACTGCCGGGCAAACACTCCAACCCCTCCAACAGAAGGGGTTTGATCAAAGGGCATTTCCAGCACCAGGTCGGGCCGCGAGTTCGTGTATTGAACTGTGCCCAGCGATTCAATCACATTGGACTGCGTCAGGGCACTGTTCCAAATCCGCAAGTTGTTGAGGCCGCCGGAAAAAAAGCAATCGCTGTTTGTGCCGCTAGAGTGGGCTCCTATGGTGACCGAACCATCGCCCGCATAGCTGGCCAGCGCCGGACTTTTGGAAAGGATCACCTTGCCGTCCCGATAGAGCTGCACTGTATCGGCTGCGGCATTGTTGACCATGGCCCAGTGATGCCATGAGGTGTCGGTCCAGCCGCCAGGTGCGGCGGCCCGGGTCTGGTTGTTGTCCACGAAAAACCCTTTGTCGATTCCGAAGCCCAGACGCAACTGCTTGCCCGAGGTGACCTGAGATCCAACATTTACAACGGTTTGATCATTGGTGGCAGCAAGGGTATTGAGCCGGGCCCAGAAATCCACTGAGAAGCTGGTATTGGTGAGGATTGTGTCCACACCGGAAGCATCGGCGCGCAGATGATCCCCTTCGCCCGCAAGTTCCAGATACCGCTCTGGGGAGTTGGGTGCATTTTCTATGACATAACCTCGCGCCGAGAAGCGGATCGGCTGCACACCGCCGCGGATGGAGTTGTAAACCACCGAGTCAAACTCACTCTCCGTAACGGAATGAAAATGCCTCCCCAGAGCCGGCACATGGGCCGCATCCGTGACATCCGAGTCGGAGACGCCAACGATCCCCTCCGTGCCGGTATGAATTTCGGCGAGGTTCTCAATGGCCCAGTGCCAAGTGACCGTGGTGTCAGCATCCAGAAAAAGGGTGCTGCCGGATTGGGGGCCGGCGCCGGCGGCAATATCCGATCCGAGCCGATGGGCACGGTAGTAAGCCAGAGAATTAACATTGATAGGAGTCGGCGCGAGCTCGCGTTTATAGCGGTCCAGATAGACATACTCGGGCACCGTGAAAACAATCGGTTCACCCACAGGCTCGTGATGAATTCCGGCGGGAGGATCGATGAGGGTCTGGCCGTAGTCACTGACCACGTTCAAGAGGACGAAGGTAGTGCCGCTAATCTCAATATTCCTGAGGTATTGGGCTTGACAGGAGTTACCTGTGCGTCCGCCAAATGCCATTCGCCAACCCTTTTGCGGCGTATAAGGCACTGCGATGTTGGTCAAAATCATCACCCCATCCCAAGATACACTCACCACAGAAGCGCCACCCGAAGGACCAGGGGTGAGTGAGACTTTAACATCCTTTGAAGCCGAGCCAGTTTCAAAGACTGCAGCCAAACCATTGGTGCCGATGGCTATGGGCCAGACATTGGTTCGTGTCCGACCGGAAAAGGTGGCTCCGGCCAGCACCTGCCCGTTGTAAACCACCTCCACCGCTGGAGCGCTGTCCGAGCCCCCATTGTCATAAGTGTCGAATGTCACCGACAAACCGTTGGTGATTCCGTCCTCGCCGACGGCGGCCTGAAGCAGCTCCGGGCCGAAATTGAAACTGATTCCATCTGCGTTATAGCTGCTGGCCCCCCTCTGCAGCTGCGCTTGAAATTCGACCGAAAAGGAATCCACCCGCTGATTGGGAGGGAGAGCGTCAATGATGAACGTGCCCTTTTGATCTTGGGCCGCCTCGGTGAGGGCAAGGTGATCGGAGCCGACGGAGGCATTCCCGTAAAGGTAGGTATTGGGAAAAGAGGCGCCTGTGGCAAACTTGTAGCTCAGCTGAAATGTTCCGGCCCACCCCTGCCCGGCCAGCAGTAAAAACAACTGGATACAGAGCCCAGCGCGCAAAAAATCCCGATTCATGGCTTTGGTCATGTTAAGAAAAATAGTCTGATCCGGTTCACTGAAGTTCGGACACACTGCTCAGGCGCTGCAGACTGATGCGCCCCTGGGACACCAGCGGGAACTGGCTGAGCCCTGTCACCGTTTCCCGATACACTCCGCTAAGCACTCCCGCTTGATAGGCGGTGTCGAAGTTGATCTGGATGGCACGGGCGATGTCATAGCCTGTTCCGTGCTGGGAATGGAAAGCGTGCCGGAAAGGATTGCTGCGGTGGAAAGGATCGAGCCGAAGCGGCGCGGATGGGGCCGTTTGCAAGACACCTCCCGGTGCCAACGCTCCAGTCAACGACCAGGCGAGATGATAGGTCTCCTGAAGCGCAATCGGACGGGCGCTCTGGGCGGCGAGATAGGTGTAGAAGTCTGCTTCGCTCAACTGTCCCTGATTCGTGTAGCCAAGGCTTGTTTGGAGCGACTGAAAGGCGACGGGGGTGAGGGTGGGCTGTGCGGCCGCTGTCCCGTCGCGAGGCAAATCGAACGCCGCCGTTTCATAGCGGATCCCGACTTTCTTTCCACCCCGTTCCTGAATTCCCTCATAGTATGGAATCTTTGATTCATCCACCACCAACACATGGTGTGGAGTCACGCTCGGATCGGCCGTCTTGGTCTGCATCAACAACACATGGGAAAGGAGCGAAGGATTGCCATTGGTATCCACATGAATCAGCAACTTGAGCGGTGCCGGGGAAGCGGCCTTGGTCAGAGGATGAAGGGGGTCCGCCAAGCTTGTGACGGAATCCACTGAGATGCTCCCAACCCAGAGGCCGGCATAATTGCTGTCGGATGCCACGACCTGGCCGATGGGCGGAACGTCGGAGTTGATCGCATTGACCGGCAGGTAAAAATAACAGAACGAGCTGGCCGAAAGGGCGACGTCGATACGATAGAGCTGTTCGCGGAAGTTTCCGTTGCTGGTCCAATTCCGGTTCAGCCCGAGCGTCACCGTCCGGGTGTCTGCAGCAAGCAGATTCGTCACCGTCCAAGCGACCAGCGGACTGCTTTCCGTGGATTGCCAAGCCAGCTGATTTAGAATCCGGCTCAAGGGATAAAGCTGAAGGTCCTTGGCCGCAGGATCGGGATCCAAGGGGGCCAGCTTGGTCAAGGTGACCCGATGGGCGGAACTTCCGGGTGATTCGAGACTCGAGAATGTTAACTCCGCGCTGCTCACCCGAATTTGGTTACTGGTCCCCGACGGATCGGGAATGACCACGAAACCCGGTCCGTCCCCAAAGGCGAGAGAGCCCAGAGCGGCACCGGAAAAGTTCACCGCCACGGGGCCGGCGTAGGTCGTGGTCTTCAATTCAAAGGGGAGTTTGATCCAATAAGCGTGCCCCGATTCCACAGGCTCATTCAGTGCCACCGCAGTCCACTCCCCGTTGGTTGGATCTAAACGCTGCAGGTTGAGATTGGAGATGATCTTGCTTGGATCCGATCGCTGCAACTGCCCTGCCGCAAGCAGGGACTTGAAAGTGGGCCCGCCGCTGACGCCAAATCCGATCAGGTTATATTCGCCTCTGACCCAGGAGGGGCGATGGAAAACAACGCTGCCGGTGACAACCAGTGAACCGGCCGGACATCCGTTGCTCAGGGAAAGAGTCTCCTGAACATGGACCAGATAAGCCTGATTTCCGCCCACCAGAAGGCTGGAGTTCTGGCTGGAGGATGCGTTTGTGGACCAGACGACCCATCCCGATTGGGACGATCCCGAGTTGGTGGTGGAAAACTGGGAATACCCCGCCTTAAGCAGCGGAGTGGCGACCTTATCGATCAAAAAATCTGGGGAGGTGAAAACCTGATTGGCGTTGCACAGCGACCCGTCGGGGTTGGTAGGCGTAACCTCAAGCCAGACGGCGTTCCACCCGACTTTGAGTCCGATGGACTGCGCGCGTGTGGCGGCAGCTAAAGGGAAGGAGGAAAACCGCATCAAGGCCAAAACGAGCGATAGAATCAGCGCCTTACGCATAAAAAAGATTTTGCAGAAACACTTGCACGAGCGAGTATAAGATAACTTTTAAAATGTAATAAAAGCTGCCTTTCTGCACAATAATGAATTTTGTTTTTGACTGGCCGACCGACGCAACACGCAACGTCTCTCTCGCCTCCTTTCACGCAATCCTGTGGCGGCATAACCCTGCGGCGAAATAAACCGTAAAATGAGGGATTTACCCCAGCAGGATTGGTTTGAGCGATCCGGTTTCAGGCCTTCCGGCCTCTGATTCCGGAAAAGGTGATTAAAGAGGAAAAGCTAAGGAAAAAGATTTCGAAAACTCTGCAAATATTTGCGGCAAAGCCTTTACTCTGCTTGGATATGCCTATTTAGGGTGGTGCCAGAGGGCGGAATTGAACCGCCGACCAAAGGCTTATGAGTCCTCTGCTCTACCCCTGAGCTACTCTGGCAACCGTTGATTCCTAATTAATTAAAACACGCGGCAAATCTTTTACAAACCGACGGATGTTTGACGTGAATGGCCACAAAACCCAGAGCCGCATCGCCACCAAACTGCAAACAGAATTGCGTGCCCGCAAACACGGATTTAGAAATTATCAGAAAGCCTTCAACCCGCGCAAGCGCAGAGTTCAATCCATGTTTTAACCCAAAATCATTAGCGAGCCACCGGCAGATCCCGCCGTTTCTGAGTTCGTGACCTCAAAGCCGGGAATCAATACGCTACAAGGCTGAGGGGGCGGGC
>CAIQOK010000188.1 GCA_903873415.1 uncultured Verrucomicrobiota bacterium
CCCCCCCCCCCAAACAAACGCAACTGGGGACAGATATGATTCCGTCACCTCGGCCCAACAGCCCGGAGATCAATCGGACGGAATCCCAAAGCCCGGGCCGGGGAATCCGGCCGCAATCTGAAATCGTCGCGTTGGTCATCGAAAAAGAGAGGATCTGCAACAATCGAAAGCCGGTCGTGACCCCGACGGCGCCACTCCTCCAAGCTCGCCCCGGCAAACCGCAGGCCGTTGCTCTGCCCGGCCAGCCGGGTGTCCCAATAAAGATTGCCCTCGGAAATGAACCTATCATCCTTCCAGTTGGAGCCCAGCAACTGGCCGTGGTCGAAGAAGACAATGTTGTTGGTGAATGTAAAACTGACATGGGGTTCCTGTCGGGTGCGCTGTAACTGTTGATCCCGCGAGACGGCAAAGATGTTGTTCACCAGAAGATTGGTTGCCCCGTAGTGCTGATGGAATCCGCCGTGCGTGGTGCGATAAACCAGATTGCTGGCCGCAAGGATGCCCGAAGTGCCCTCGTCAAAATAAATCCCCCACCCTCCGTAGCCGGTGGCGGCAATGTCATGCCAGAGATTGTTCACGATGCGCGTCCCCGTTTGCAGACCCAGCGTGTAAATCCCCCCCAGATCGCTCAGCAACGCCCCCTCGCCGTCCGACTGGATACCGATGTGATGGATATGGTTCCACTCCACCAGTGTGTTGGTGGCCAGCGCCGCACCGTAACCCCACGTCCAGCCCAGGGAAATACCCGTGTAAAAGAAATCGTGAATGAGATTGTGCCTGATCCGATTGTCGGGCGACTGGCCGATCCAGATCCCCACCGCACTGGGAAACACCCTCCCGCCGTGGTGAAGATGGCAATCCGAAATCTCGTTGCCCCGCGCTTCCTCCGCCTTCGTACCGGGCAGTTCCATCTCACCGATCTTGATCCCGCCCGCGCCAAGGTCGTTAAACTCGCAGCGGGAGATCCGATTGGATTCGGAGCCGCGCGCCAGTTCGAGGCCGTAGCCGCCGAGGTGTGAGAAGGTGCAATGCTCAAACAAACAGCGCCGCACTCCCCGCCCCCACACAGCCCCCGGCACGCCCACCGCCGCCTGGGGAAACCCGGAGGAGCCCGGCGGCAGCCCCCACTCCGCATGGGCAAAACCCAAACCTACAATCTGAACCCCATCCACAAACTGCGCCGCCTGCCCTTGACCTTCCAACCTCACCAACTGGGACAAAACCGGGGCGATCACCTCGGTCGTCTCCGGTCGTTCCCAAGGCAGGGGCAGGTAGAATAGCTTGCCCTTGGCCCTGTCCAGGCACCAGTCACCGGGCGTTTGAAGCACTTCAAAAACATTTTCAACATAATACAAATCACCCGGGTGCATTCCAAAGACGGGGGATTGCCCGAAACACACCACGCTTTGAGCCTCATTCACGCTGGCGATCGGGAGGCGGGATTCCACCCAAAGCGAGAGAACCACCACTTCGGCATTGGTCAAGGACGGCCAGTCTTTGAGATCGTCTTGACGAAAGCGGAAACAGGACTTGCTGTTGGTCCATTGCGAGGACTTGTCCGTAAGGCTGTCGATTTGCAGCGTGCCCATGGCAGGATAGCGGGCACGGCCTCGGCGATTTCCGTTGACCCAGAGTTCCCGAAAAAACCACTGGCCTGAGGCCACTTCGGGAATTTCCGATACCCAGAATGATTTCCCGTCGATTGTGGCCATATCCCATTTCAAGATCCGGCGCCCCCCGCTGACCAGTGGATGCTCGGCAGGATAAGCCTGAATGCGCAGACCTGAATCCGCGGGCTTGAGCACCAGCGGCTCGCTCAAAAAATGAGTCCCGCCCCGCACAAAGATAGCAGCCGAAGGGCCCGCGCCGCCGGCCGAGCCGGTCTTGAACTGACGCGCCGCATCCACCGCCCGAGCCAATGTCGCAAAGGGACCGTTGCTCCGCCGCTCGTTGGGCAACGGCATACCTCCCGACCAATGGTCATCCCCGTTGGTGGCAACAAAAAAAACACCCGGACCGGGCCTGACTCCCGGCGATTGGCCGGCCCGGGGTCCCGGCAAGCAGCCTGCAACAAACAACAATGCGACGATGCCGCCCAATGCGAGTTGAGTTAAACGATGCATAAATATGATTTCCGAGTGTTTCCGCCCGTGACCGCTAAAAAACTGGCAAACGACAAAAGCCGCCGCCGCCCCGTGGCACGAAGCACGGCAGCAAAACTGACAGCACCAATGGCGGCTGCATCCGACAACTTGTTACACCGAGTCTGTTGGACTGACTTGCCTACCCTTCAAATCGGCGGCCTGCTTGCGCGGCTCCAGCAACTCTTTCTGCATCCGCACTGTCGCAGAGCCAACGAAAAAAAACACATCGGCAGGAATGCAAACAACACAGGCTTCCACCCGTCGACACTCACGCTTTTAAACGCAAAAATAATATGGGGATGCATAGAAATGCGCAAAAACCAGTTGGCGTCTAGTGTCCAATAGTCTGTAATCTCTGCTTCATGGCTCGTCTGTTGTGGTGTATTTGATTTGCTAAACCAGCGTTGATTCCATGCTGTCTGACAGATCCGGAGCCTGCCATGCCGCCCATGAACTGCGCCGGGATGAAGGTTACGTTGCCAGCCTCCTTTCAAGAAACCGAGTGCCAACGGGAATCGGGAATCATCCGCTGACTGGCGCACCCGGCCAACTCAGCTGCGATCTGCCGCCCCAACTCCCGGGCCTTGCCCGCAGACCCTCGACCTTCGGCCCGGCGCACGGTTTCATTCAAAAAAGAGACCGCCCGCAGACGCAGGACACCATCCATAATCTCGGCGTAGGCACCCACCGGGCTTTGACAACCGCCGCCCATGGCTGCGAGAAAAGACCGCTCCGCCGTCACGCACTCCATCGTCTCAAAATCATTCAGGCCGGAGCACAGTCCGGCTATCGGCCCATCCTCCGCCCGGATCTCCAATCCAATGGCCCCCTGCCCCACGCAAGGCAGCATCTCCTCCAGCGACAACACGGTGGCAAGACCCCCCTCAGGCACAGTATCCCCGCTCAACACGCCTTCCGGGGACAGGGTGAAGTTCAAGCGGCTGATTCCCGCCAGCGCCAGCACGGTGGCATCCAACCCGGGTTGGCTCATGAGCTTCTGCAGCCGGGTGGCCACATTGCCCCGGATATCCGTCACCACCAACCCGGGATGCAAGGCCAGCAGCTGGGCTTTGCGCCGCGTGCTGCTGGTGGCCACCACCGCGCCATCGGGCAGTTGCCTGAGGTCCAGGCCGGGATTGAAACCGCGCCCTGCCAAACCCTGTTTTGCGAGAAAAGCGGCATCCCGATAGACCAGCACATCCCGCACATCGGCGCGGGGCGTGACAGCGCCCAGACACAATCCGGCTGGCAGTTCGGTGGGCAGGTCTTTCAAACTGTGCACAGCCAGGTCGGCTTCGTGGTTGAGCAGCGCCACTTCCAGTTCCTTGGTGAAAAGACCTTTGGGCAGGCTGCGGTTTTCCTGCGCCAGCGAGGCGGTTTGAAGCTTGTCACCGGTGGTCTTGATGATTTTCAGCTCAAACACGCCGGCGGGAAAAGCGGCGCGGCATCGGCTTAAAACCATGTTCGCCTGGGCCAGCGCCAACGCGCTGCCCCGGGTCGCAATCAAAATGGCTTGTTTGGTTTTCAGATCTGTGGAGCACCTTAAATTCAAAACAGCCGCAGAACCACGAAAATCGACGATTAGGAACCGAAAGCAGCCCGCACTGATGCCCCCCCCTCAGACCGCCCCCGCGCCGCAAGCAACCCCGCCGCTTTCTCCCGGATGATCGCTTCGCATCGCTCTATCTCCTCCTGCCGCTGCTGAAGATAATCAGAAGCTATGGCCTGAAGATCGTCGATGTTATACAAATAAACATTAGGCATCACATCCACCGCCGGATCAATGTCGCGCGGCACCGCCAGATCCATCAGCAGCAGCGGCCGGTTCTTGCGCAATCTCATCAACGGCTCCAACAAGACACGACCCAAAATGAAATGCGGCGCGGACGTGCTGCTCACCGCGATGTCAATCCGGGCAAACTCCTCCGACCACCTGTCAAACTGCACGGCGCGACCGCCCAGTTCCGCAGCCAGAGCCTGCCCCCGTTCGATCGAGCGATTGGCCACCACCAGACTCTTGGCCCCCCGCGCTATGAAAGCCCGCGCCGTCTTCTCGCTCGTGTCCCCGGCCCCGATGACCATCACATGCCGGTCGGCCAGCGAAGTGAAAATCTTCTCCGCCAGTTCCACCGCCACGGACGCCACCGAAACGCTGCCCCGCTGGATGCTAGTTTCGGTGCGGATCTGTTTGGCCACATTGAAGGCGCGTTGGAAAGCCTTGTTCAGCCGGCCTCCCGTATGCCGGTGCCGAAGCGCCAGATCGTAGGCCTTCTTAAGCTGACCGAGAATCTCCGTCTCCCCCAACACCATCGAGTCGATCCCGCAAGCCACCCGGAACAGATGCTGCAGACTCTGCGGTTCGGCCAGCGCGTAGATCTCGTCTGTGATCGGTTCGCGATAGTCATGGAGCGTGGTCAGGAACTTTTTCAACTCCCGGCCCGCAGCCTGCGCATCAAGCCCCGTCGCCACATAAAGCTCCACCCGGTTGCAGGTCGAAAGAATCACCCCCTCCTCGGCAAGTCCCTGTCGACGCAGTTCCTCCAAGACCTCAGGAATCCTCTCCTCCGTAAAAGCGAATCGCTCCCGGATGGTGACCGGAGAGGAGCGGTGACTCATGCCAAGCACAAAAATCATGGGTGATGAAGCGGGGACAGGAGATTCGTGCCCCAGAAGGTCAGCATGACAAAAAGAAAGATCCCGATGGTGGCGACGGCAAAGCGGCGGCCGGTCTGGTCGAACCGCCAGCGGGCCAGAAGCAGCATCAGATACAAAACCCAGAGCACGCCGGACCAAATGACCTTGGCATCCTGAAGCAACCCGGGCCCGGCCGGGCGGGGCAGCCGGGCCCCGATGCCCAGCCCCACAGTGAGCAGAAGGAACCCGGCCAAAACCAAACGCAAAGTCGCCATTTCAAGCCGCTGTATTGGGGGGAAATACGACAGCACCGCCCGGAGTTTATGAAACTTCAGATTGTGCTCCTGCGTCAAAAACATCGCGCCCGATACCGACCCCAGTCCGAAGGATCCATAGGCAAGAAGAATCAGCGCCGCATGCAGGCTGGCCCCCGCCCCGGAAAACTCCGGCTTGGGTCCATGCGGCGGATCCAACGCCGGCATCAAGGCGAAAACGCCAATGGCAAAAAGCACCGGAGAGGCGAAAGCCCCCAGATAACGCAAGCGGGCCCAAAAACCCACCATGAGGTAGGCGGCAACCAGAGCCCAAGTCAGGAAAAGCGTGGCCTCGTAGAGATTGTTGACCGGGCACTGGTTGAGCGAGAACCCCCGCCGGATCATCGCCGTGGTGTGCAAGCCGCAAGCCAGCAGAAGCAGCAGATAATTCACCCGGTTGTCCTGGCGAAACCCTCTGCGCCAGGCAAACACCGAGTAAAGCATGCTCAAACCGTAGAATAAAACGGCCAGCAGAAAAAAATGGCGATCACTGGGCCAAACCACCCTTGAGCTTAGTCAGCCGGCACGGCTGCGCAAGCGTCAAGTCTCCCTCAGCGCGCCGGCGGCGGGATGAATTTCAAGGACGGGGAGTTGAGTTGCTGCCCCGCCGCAGCCGCGGCGGTGAGATGGTTGGCATCGGCCAGCGCCGCGGTCCTCCCGCTCATGAATGCCGCGGAGGTCGAGGTGCCGCTGACCAGATAGGCTGAACCACCAAAATAAACCACACCAGAACCAGGCGCGATAAGATTGATGAAGGATCCATAATTGGCGTAGCTTGCCAACTGCCCCTGGCTGCTGGCGGTGACAGAGATGGTTTCCGGATAGGCAGCCGGGTAAAACGGCTGGGGCGACGCATCATTGCCGGCAGCCGCAAACATAGGAATGCCGCTTTGCTTCACCTGCTGGATGATGTCATGCAGCACGGCACTCTCACCGGGACTGCCCAGACTCAGATTGATGACATTGGCCCCGCTGCCAACCGCCTTCACAATGCCCAGCGCCACATCAAAGGTGTTCGCAGTGGGGTTGGAACCGTAGACATCCACACTGACCACCTGCACCCCCGACGCACCACCCGGTTCGGCCGAAAGGGCCCTGAGAATATCCTGATACATCGACGTGGCATGCGTTGGCACGGTTGGATCCGGACTGGCGCTGCCGGCCACCGAAAGGGTTTTGAGCATGAAAGCATCCAGAGCGTTGCCCTGCGGCTGCCACGCGGTGTCCACAAGACCGACAATAATTTTCCCCGAACCGTTGGGCGGGCTTAATTTCAACTGCACCGGCGAAGGCAGATTGGGGCTATTGACCAAGGGTTGCGGGGCCGGGGGCGGGGCCACGACATAATTGGACTCCACGCCGACCACCTCCGTATTGCCTGACAATTGCTCCCGGGCCGCTGAGGCCGCATCCGCATCGCCGAACCCAAGCCGGTAGGCGTTGAGGCTGTCAATCTTACCGAGGACCTTGGCACCCAGTTTCCTGGCCAGCTCATCGATGCTGGCACCGGGTTTGAGACGCACGACCAACTCGTTGGCAATTGCGCAGGCGGGCGCCGCGTTCGTCGCGTTCAAATCCGAAGGTGCTATCACCAGAGTCGCCTTGGCTTGTGCGGTGCGAAACACCACCAGACAGGGCCGGTGATTGGTCTGCGGCAATAAGGCGAAATTCAGATCACCCAACAAACGATGAAGCGCATCTCCGGGAGGGCAGTCCTTGAACTTTGTGGAAACCTCATGCACGGTTCCCGGCTCAACCAGAACCGTCCAACCCGTCAACTGAGCCACCCCTTGCAGCAATCGCGGCAAGGCCACCCCTTGCAAGTCGGCACTGACGCGGTTCTGACTTGAGCTCCATGTCAGGGTGTTGGCCGCCTCCAGCTCGGACAGCCAAAGCATCAACCCTGCGCCTAAAAACAGCATCCGGCAAATCCAACATCGGCGGTTGCGTTGCATGAATTCCACTATAGCAGACACATCCTGACCGCGGGTTAAAAAAAGCCAAACCAATCCGTTTAGCCCAGCCAAACAAAAGGGATGAATAAAAAACAACGGCCCACGCAGCGTCCACAATGAATCCGCTGCGGTGGGTTTGCAATCTCATTCCGCCCATTCGAATTGACTCACGGCTAAATGTTACCGGAGACTGGATTTATTAGAGCTCTCCAGTTCATTGCGGATGACCTCCTTGACATCCCGAGCGCACTCGCTGTAAACAGCCGGCAACGGAATCGGGCCTGCAGCGATAAGGCCGGCCTCAAGAGCCTACCCCGCCAGATCGCCGCTAAGAGTCAACTCGGCCTGCAACACCAGCCGATCCCCTACCCACGCCGATGCCTGCGACTGAATCAAGTTCCCCAAACGCGCAATCACCCGGGCCTCCAGCCGAATGACTTCCCCGGGCCGGGCCGAGCCGAGGATTTTGACGCCGCGCAGAGCGGTAAGTTTAAGGCCCAACATCGGCGGCAACGCCGGGTCGCTCTGTGCCACGGTCCCGGCCAGCTGGGCGGCAGCCTCCACCAGCAGCACACCGGGAAAGAAGGGTTCCCCGGGAAAATGTCCCCGCAAAAAAGGCTCATCCCCCCTCACCAAATACTCCCCCGCCCCGCTGCGGCCGGGCTCCAGACTGATCAATCGATCGATGAAACGGAACTCCGGCCCGTGAGGCAGGGATTGCAAGGCGGATTTGAGCGGATCGTTCATGGATGGTTTTTAAGCGGCTCCACAATCTTGAAATCGTCGGCGATTTTCGGCGTGAAAAGGGTGGCATCCAGAGCGGCATTGATGCCGCCGCGGGCAAAATCATTGCGCAGGGTCGATCCGTCGGCAAACTCCAACTCGGTGGCCAACAGCATGAAATCATTGGTCGCGAAGGAGATCTTCATACGGGGCATCAGGCGCCGCGCCGCTGCGGCTTTGGGGACCAACTCCAATTCACACGCCCCGTTGGTCACCGTTTGCGAGGCAAGCCGGAACTGCTCCTCCATGGCGGCCTGACTGCGGGGAAAGCCCGCCTCAAGCAAAGCCAGGGCATCACGCCACGGCCCGGTTTGCCGGCCGTCGAGCCGATAGCGCTCGGCCCGTTTGAGGCGCGGATAAATCACCACCATCTCGTTGGAGTCGCGCACGGCCAGAGTCTGGGCGGGTTGCCCCAGCTCCCAGCGGAAACGGTTGGGCTGGGCGAAATACAAATGCCCGGTGGCGGTCAGCGGCTGCACCAGCGACTTGAGCGTGCGGGTCTGCACAAAATCCGCCGACCAAGTCTGGACATTGGTCTGCACGGCGAGCCAGGAGACGATCAAGGAATGGGTCGGTGCCGCCGCTGCGGACGCGAAAAAACTCCACGGGCCAAGCAGAAATCCTGCAAGCAGGGTCAAAAAACAAACAGCGCGGCGCGGACCGCCGGGCACGGAACTCTTAAGACTGGATATGTTTGATTTCATGGGTGATGCGTGCATGGATCCCGGGGCTTTGCCGGCTCAAGCCAGACGGGGACAAAATGGTACCATTGATCCAAATGCGCCCGGATAACCGGTTCGAAAGCACGTAGTATCTGCTGTGTCAGAGCCTGGCGCACGGCCCGGTCGCGCAGGGCGGCACGATCATAAAAAATCTCCGGCAGCGTGTGCGCGGCGTAGGCCCCGCCCATCCTTGGCAGGTAAACCGGGAGCAGGGCGCAACCGGAGGCGCGGGCCAACTCGGCGGCCGCCACGGAGGCGGCAAAGGGCCGGCCGAATAATTCCACGCTCACCGCCGTGGCCGGAGGCGGACGATCCATAAGGAGCGCCACGCAGGCGCCAGCCTCCAGCCGACGGATGATTTCCACAAATGCAAACGGATCCTCCCCGATGACCAGCGTTTCGATGTTATGTGCCGCCCTCGAAGCCTGCCGTAACCGGGTAAAATCACGCCCCGGCTCGGGCAGGGTGATGACGAGCAGTGACACCCCCTGCCGTTTGAGCCAAGGAGCGCCAAACTCCCAGTTGCCCAGATGCAGGGTGAGCAAAAGCACCCCCCGGCCCCGGGCCTGTGCGGACAAGAAATGTTCCCAACCACTGGCACCGCTCAACAATTGATCAACCGGCAACCCCGCTTCATAACGCCACAGATCCACCAACTTGACGGCAAACTCTGAAACCAACAGACGGGCGGTGCGGCGCGCCTCAGCCCGATCCCCCGCCAGCACGGGCAAAATATTGGCAATCACGATCTCCCTCCGCCGCCTCGCCACCCGCCAGTAAACCGCAGCCCCGAGCACCGCCAGCCGCAGACACACAGACCGGGGCAATCTGCGCGCCACCCACAGGCCGGCCTGCCAGAGTTCCGCCCGGTAGAGCGACGACGGCGACAGAGGACCGGAGGTCAGGGGCGGAAAATCGATGGAAGAAGACGGATTGGGGCCCGCGTTTTTTTGCGGCTGGTGTCCGCTCAACGCCCGCCACCACACTGGCAGGAGGAAGACGGAGATGATCCCGTTGCAGGCGATGCCGACGGCGCAGAGGCGGCCCAGACTGGCCATGCCGGCGTTGCTGGAGAATGCAATGGCCCCGAAGCCTGCCACAGCCGTGCCGCAGCAGAGCAGCAGCGCCCGGCCAACCGAGCGGTGCGCCAGCCGCAGATCCCCCCCATAGCGCCGCAAAGCCAGCTGCATGAAAATGCTGTAATCAACCCCGGTTCCCAGAATGAGAGGCAGCGCCATCAGATTCAACAAATTCCACGACCACCCCGCCAACCGCATCACCGCCAGCAAAACCAAACCGCTCAGGAGCAATATGGCCAGGCTGAGCAAGACCTCCCCACCCCGCCGGAAGGCCAGCGCCAGGGAAATCAACACCAGACCGAGCATGGGCAAAACCAGCTTCCATAAGTTGCCGCGCACACTGGCTAGGATCCCCTGCCCGAGCAATTCCCAGCCCGAAAGCCAGACACGCCTGCCGAGGGCGGGATCTGCCGTGGCGGCTTGCAATTGCTCCTCCAACCCCATCAACGCGCAGACCGGGGCGGAAGCATCCGGATAAAGCAGGCTGAGCGCGTAAAAACGAGTGTCATCGCGTGCCGCCAGTTTCTCGAAAATCCAGCGGCTCATGTCGTTCGTCGGCCAAAAGACATTGGTGGACGACGCGGCTCGTTGCCAGGTGTCCAGAACCCCTCCGGCCAGGGCCATGGAATTTGAAGTGAACCCGCCGGACTGCGCGGCGGAATTCAGTTCGGCGCGACGTCCCGCCAAGCGGGCGGCGGCGGCCCGGTTGGCTTGCTGCCATTCCGGCCGCGGCCACAAAGGCGCCGCCAGCGTGAAACCGCTCAGCGTCCGGTTGGAAACAGCGTTACCCAGCACCAGCTCCACAGCATCCAATCCCAGAGCCACTTCCGACTCCGTCCGCCCCCCCACCAACATCCAGAGCGGTTCGCGCAGCGGACTAAACTGGCGCTTGATCTCCTCCAGAGCCGCATAAGCCTGGCTGTTCCGGGGGCGCAATGCGTTGGCGGTGGCATCCATTTTCGGAAAACCGAAGACCAGCGTGGCGATCGACGCGACCACCAGAAAAGCCGTGGCGCCAAAGACAAAGAACCGCGCCAACCCTGCGCGCCCCCCCTGGGATGCGCGGACCCCGGGGCTCCGGCTGCCGGCGGACAAGGCAGCCGGATGAACTCCGGGCATCTTGTTCCCAGCGCGCCGGCGGTCTGGAAAAAGCGGCGGCAGGAAAGCGAAAATCATAACGCAGGCGGAAATTCCCACACCCAAACCCACCAACGATCCGAGCTGGGCAAGCCCAGGCAGACCGCCCAAATTGAGAACCAAAAATGCCGCAATGGTGGTCACCGCCGCCCAGAAAATACTCGGGGCAATCGCACGGCGGATTTCAGGGACGGACAGGTCCGGATGCGCCAGAGCCTCCTGATAATGCACGACCGCATAATCCACAGCCAACCCCAGCAGGATTGCGGCAAAGCCCATGCTCACTACGCTGATCGCGCCGAAAATAAGGCCCCCAAGGGCCAGAGTGGCAGCCAGGATCAAGGCCAGCAACGTCAGCAACCAAAGCATGGGTTTCCAGCGACGGTGTGCCAGCCAGAAAAGGACGGCGATGATCAGCGCGGTGCCGCCGACAGAAACCGTAATGTCGCGCTCCATCCCGCTGGAAATCTCAGCCACAAAGGCCGGACGCCCCGTGTAACCAATCTCCACCCCGGTTGGAATGAGGTTTTCCCGCCGCGCAGACTCAACCAGGTCCTTAACCGCCTTCAACCACCGCAGGCAATCCCGGTAGCTGCCCAAGCCGCCGAACGCCTGGACGAACACCAGCCGAAAGGTGCCTTCCGCCCCGCTGAAAAGCTCCTGTCCCTGACCGAACGCAGGCGCTGCGCCGGCAACGCCCACGGGCAGTTGCGTCAGGCCGAAGGGGTCGTAACTGAGCCGGGCGATGTCGGCCGGAGAAAGGGTGGTGGAGAGCTGTTCGCGGGCCGCCGACAGGGTGACCGCAAGCCGGTCTGGGGAGAGGCTGCGGATGAGCCGGGTGAAGGTTTCGGGCGGCTGATTGAGCCAGAGATAGCCGATGAGTTCAGCGGCCTGGCCTGGATGCTCAAGCCAAGGAGGCTGCCAGGTGGCCCGGGCCACCAGATTTGTCGCCGCACGCAACCGCCCCGCCACTACTCGGGCGGCGGTCTCGGCCGCCTCGGCATCGGGGGCATGGAGGGTGAGGATGAGTTCGCGGGCGTTGGCGAAATTCTGCTGATGGATTTTCAACCCCTGCACCGCCGGCGCGTCGCCGGGCAACAGGTTGAGAATCTCCACATCAAACCGCAATCGAATCACGCCCAACACCGCAAGCGCGATCAAGAGCAGCCAAAGCCAGATACCGAAGCGGCGGGTCATGGGTTGAGCCAGCCCTCCAAGCTTTCGCCTGTGGCGGGGTTGTCCAGCCGCCAGCTGCGGTTTTCAGCCAAACGCCAACGCCAGCGACTGGGCAAGGCTCGCCCCGCTAAAGCCGGGGGGAGTTCAAACCAGAGGACCCGCGCCGGCCAAGGGCCGCGGCCCGAATAAAACCGGCCTTGGGCCGGCACCTCCAGTTGCCAGCCATTGGTTGAGGTTTGGGCGATCACCAGCGGAAAGGGGCTTTTGGTGAATTGCAGCAGGACACGGCCTGAAACATGGGTGGCCACAAGGAGTTCCCCGGCGATTTCCGGGGCATGATGCCCGGCGCGCCACACCGCCTGACCCTGAAGAGACTTCCAGCCCGGGGCCGACAGATCGGCCCGGGACATGGGCGGGGCGGTGCGACAGGCCGCCAAATTCAGCGCGAACCAGAGGCAAAAAAACAACCGCATCCAGGGTCTGAACCCGTTGAAAAAAAAATTGAACATTTCCGCAGTCAACTGTCAAAGCAAGACAGTTCGCGCATTGTAAAAAAGGCGCGGGCCAAACACAACGCCGGTGAAAACAAGTTTGCTTTCATCCGCTGGAACAGCTACTTAGACGCTTCTCATTTGGGCATGCGTAATTGATGGATATGATAAGAGTCAACAACCTGACAAAGTTTTTCGGCGCCAAACACGCCGTGGACGGCATCTCTTTTGCCGTGGAACGCGGCGAGGTGCTCGGCTTCCTGGGACCCAACGGGGCCGGCAAATCCACCACCATGCGCATGATCACCGGCTTCATCCCTCCAACATCCGGTGAAATCACCGTGGGCGGCTTTGATATGCTGGAAAATCCGCTCCCGGCCAAGCGGCTTATCGGCTACCTGCCTGAGAACGCCCCGGCTTACACTGACATGACAGTGCACGGCTTCCTGAGTTTCGCCGCGGAAATCCGCGGCTTGCACGGCGGGGCCCGCAAAAAAGCCGTGTCGCGCGCGGTGGAAATGTGCTTCCTGGAAGCGGTGCTGCATCAGAGCGTCGAGACCCTCTCCAAGGGCTACCGCCATCGCACCTGCTTTGCACAGTCCATCATCCACGACCCGGATGTGCTCATTTTGGACGAGCCGACCGACGGGCTGGATCCCAACCAGAAACACGAGGTGCGACAGCTCATCCGGCGCATGGGCGCCACCAAGGCCATCATTTTCTCCACCCACATCCTGGAAGAGGTGGATGCGGTTTGTTCCCGGGCCGTGATCATCGACCGGGGCCGGATTGTGGCCAACGGCACGCCACAACAACTGCGGCAGAAATCCGAATGGTCCGGTGCCGTCACCCTGCGCGTCATCGGCATCAACGCCGCCACACTACAGCAGCGGTTAATCCAAATACCGGCTGCCAAGAAAATCACCGTGATCAAGGAGGATGCCACCAGCGTCACGGCCCGGGTCTTCCCCCAACCCGGGTCCAACAGTGTGTTGGCACAGGGCGTGGCCGATGCGGCGCAGGGTTGGAGAATAGAGGAAATGCACACCGAAGAGGGCCGGCTGGACGAGGTGTTTCGTAGCATCACCCTGCCGGACACAGCCAAACAGGCGGAGGCAAAGCAATGAATTCCTGGGCAAACATCAAAACCATCACCAAACGCGAGCTGGGGGCTTATTTCTCCTCCCCGCTGGCCTACATCTTCATCGTCATTTTCCTGCTCCTTTGCGGGTTTTTCGCCTTTGCGGTGCAGCCCACCTTGCTGACCCGGGGACAGGCCTCTCTGGCGGCCAACTTCTTTTTCTGGCATCCTTGGTTTTATCTCTTCCTCGTGCCGGCTGTGGGCATGCGCCTCTGGGCCGAGGAACGCCGCGTCGGCACCATCGAACTGCTCCTCACCATGCCCATCACTGCCTGGCAGGCCATCGTCGGCAAGTTTCTGGCAAGCTGGCTCTTTCTGGGCGTCGCCTTGGCGATGACCTTTCCCATTGTGCTCACCGTGAATTATCTCGGCCACCCGGATAACGGGGTGATCTTTGCCGGTTATCTGGGCAGCTGGCTCATGGCCGGGTCTTACCTGGCGGTAAGCTGTCTGACCTCCGCCCTCACCCGGAACCAAGTGGTCAGCTTCATCCTCTCGGTGGTCGCCTGTCTGTTCCTGATTCTGGCCGGGTTCCCCCCGGTCATCAGCCTGCTGGAAAGCTCGGGCCGGCCGTGGTTCGTCGAGGCCGTGGCGTCCTTTAGTGTGATCACTCATTTTGAGGGGTTGCAAAAGGGCGTGGTGGATTCCCGGGACCTTGTGTTTTACCTGTCGTTGATCGGGTTCTCGCTGTTCAGCACGAGCGTGATTCTGCGCGGCCGCCGCGCGGGTTGAAAAAAAGGAGTTGCGATGCAAAAAAAATCTCTGGAAACATTTCTTTTCTCCGTCTTGGGCGTGGCGGCGATGGGCCTGGTGCTCGTGGCGGTCAACTTCCTTACCGGCACCGTCAAGCTGCGGGCGGATCTCACGGCCGAAAAAGCCCACACCCTGTCCGCCGGCACCAAGGCAATCCTGCGAAAGCTCGACACGCCGGTCAAAATCCGATTCTACTGCACCCAAGTCCAGCAGGCATCCCCGGAAACAATCTACCTGCGCGACTACGCCCGCCGCGTGGAGGATCTCCTGGCCGAATACAAACAGATCGCCGGAGGCAATCTGACCATTGAAAAACTCGATCCGCAGCCCGATTCCAACGCCGAGGATTCAGCCAAGCTGGACGGCGTGGAGGGCCAGGCCCTTTCCAGCGGCGAGAAATTTTATCTCGGCCTGGCTGTGAGCGTGCTCGATGAAAAGCAGGCCATCGCCTTTCTCGACCCGAGCCGCGAACCCATGCTCGAATACGACTTGTCTCGCGCCGTTTCCCGGGTCATGAAACCCGAGCGCCCCGTCGTCGGAGTCATGACCCCCCTTCCCCTCTTCGGCGCCCCGGGCAATCCCATGATGATGCAAATGGGCCAGGGCGGTCAGGGTCAGGAACCCTGGTCTCTCATCACCGAACTCAAAAACGACTTCACCGTCCGCACGGTCCCCATGGACTCCGACAAGATCGATTCCGACATTCGGGTCCTTTTGGTGGTTCATCCCCGGGACATCACCGACAAGGCACAGTTTGCCCTGGACCAGTTTGTCCTGCGCGGCGGCAAGTTGATCGGCTTTCTCGATCCCTCCCCGCTCTCGGATCGCAGCGGCCAGCAGAATCCCATGATGGGCAGCATGCCTGCCAAGGGATCCTCCCTGGACAAGCTGCTCAAAGCCTGGGGCCTGAGTTTCGACACCACCAAAGTGGTGGCGGATTTGAACTTCAAGATGCAGGTGGGCGGACGCAACGGCCAACCCAGCGAGGCTCCGGCCTTTCTCGGGTTGGTTAACGAAGGGATCAATAAGGAGGACATGGCCAGCGGTCAGATTGACAGCATCTGGCTGCCACTGGCAGGGGCGTTCACAGGCACTCCGGCCGCCGGCCTGAAGCAGACAGTGCTTCTGCAAAGCACCCCGGACTCCCAGCTGGTTGAAGGTTTCCTGGCCCAGATGGGGGGCGAAAGCATTATTCGCGATTTCAAACCCTCGGGCACCAGTTACGCCCTAGCCGTCCGCCTCACCGGAAAATTCAAGACGGCTTTCCCCGACGGCAAGCCCGACGAAGACAAGGGCGCAACCAACAAGTTGGACACCGCCTCGCTCAAAGAAAGCCAGCAGGACGGCGTGGTCATCCTGGTGGGAGATGCCGACATGCTCGCCGATCAATTCTGCCTGCGCCAGATGCAGACGCCCTTCGGCAATCTGGCCCAGCCCATGAACGGCAACCTCACCTTCGTCCAAAACGCCGTCGAACAACTCAGCGGCGACAGCAACCTCATCTCCGTCCGCAGCCGCGCCGCCCAGAGCCATCCCTTCACCCTGATCCGCAAGATGCAGGCCCAGGCCGAAGAGGCATATCAGAGCAAGATCAAGGAACTGGAGCAGAGCCTCAGCGAGACGCAGCAGCGCCTCTCCGAACTACAGCAGTCCAAGCAGGGCAACCAACGCTTCATCCTCTCCCCGGAACAGGCCGCCGAGCTGGAAAAATTCCGCAAGAAAGAGGGCCAAGTCAAAGTCCAGCTCAAGGAGGAGCGCAAGCGCCTGCGTCGTGACATCGACGCCCTCGAAAACAGGGTCAAGTGGGTCAACATCGCCGCCATGCCGCTGCTGGTCAGCTTGTCCGGCCTGGGCTTGGCGCTCTACAAACGCAAACGCACTTCGGCAAAATGAATCGGAAACAACTCGGCATCCTTCTTGGTCTGGTCGTCATGGTGGGCGGCGCCGGCCTCATGGTTTATCAGCAACGCGAGCACTCCTGGCAGCCTCCCTCAGGTGCCACCGGCGGCAGCCTGTTGGCCAACCTCCCCGTCAACGACATCACCCGCTTGGTCCTCCGCCAAGGCACCAACGAGGTCAATCTGATCAAACAATCCGATGCCTGGCGCGTGCGCGAACGCCACGATTACCCGGCCAACTTCACTCAGATCAGCGAATTCCTCCTCAAGGCCCGCGACCTCAAGGTGGTCCAGACCGAAAAGGTGGGCCCCTCCCAACTCCCAAGACTGCACCTTGCCCCGTCCGGACCGGACACCAATGCGGCGCTGGTGGTCGAGTTCAAGGGGGCCGGAGACAAGACCCTTTCCACCCTGCTCGTCGGTAAAACCCATCTCCGCAAATCCGCCCGCCCGTCGCCTGACGGAGAGTCCGACGGCGGCTTTCCCGACGGCCGCTATGTCATGACAGCCGAACCGGGCACCGTCAGCGTCATCTCGGATCCCCTTGAAAGCCTGCAACCACGGCCGGAGAGCTGGTTGAACAAAGACTTCATTAAGATTGAGAAAGCCCGTTCACTCACAGTCACCTTTCCCGCAGCCACAAACTCCTGGAAACTCAGCCGCGAAACCGAATCAGGCGACTGGAAGTTGGCAGACCTCAAACCCGGCGAGGCTCTCGATTCCGCCAAAACCTCCGCACTCGCCACCCCGCTCAGCTCACCCTCGATCAACGACGTGATTTCAGGCGACACACTCACCGGCGGCGTCACCACCGTCAGCGTGGACACCTTCGATGGATTTCACTATGACCTGAAGGTCGGGGCCAAACGAAACGACGACCTGCCCCTCACGGTTTCAGTCTCAGCCAACCTCCCCAAGCAACGGGCTGCAGCCAAGGACGAAAAACCGGCCGATAAGGACAGACTCGACAAAGAGTTCAAGGCGCAATCTCAAAAACTCGAGGAGAAACTCAAACAGGAACAGACTCATCAGGGCTGGACGCATTTAATCTCCAGTTGGTCTCTGGAATCTCTCGTCAAGGAACGGGCCCAACTGATGGTGGAGAAGAAGGAAGAGCCGAAGACTGAAACACCCGGCTTTCCACAGCCCGGCGAAGCGCCCCATCCCTAGGACCACCGGTTCCCTGCAACAGCCGCCTCCCGCACCTGACTAAACCGGGGCGGGGGTCCCCAGAAAAGGCCGCTGACCAAAGGTTTGCTACCGTAAAGGCAATTTGGATCCATCGCTCACACTCCACCCCATCGGGTTCATCCGCACCGGCAAAGAGGTTAAATTCCAGACTCCCCATCAGCCTTCGGAAAAAAATCCGGAGCAGAATGTGCTCGAGCTCTTACCGGACCGGGGCTACGAAACGGCATTGCAAGATCTGGCCGGGTTCTCCCGCATCTGGCTGCTCTGGTGGTTCCATCGAAACCAGACTTGGCGCCCTCTGGTGCTCCCGCCTCGCGGCCCGGCCCGGCGACGCGGCCTCTTCGCCACCCGTTCACCGCACCGCCCCAATCCACTGGGCATGACTCCCGTGCCCCTGCTGCGGATTGAAGGCCGCAAACTGATTCTTGGCGCCTGCGATCTGGTGGAGGGAACACCGGTGTTCGACATCAAACCCTACATCCCGGCCTATGACGCCTTTCCAGAAGCCGCCGCCGGGTGGACAGATCAGGTGGAAGCGGAGCTCTCCCTGCCTGCGGCCTTCACCGTGCACCTCGCCACTCTGGCCCAATTGCAGGCCCAGTGGCTGCTGGACCAATGGCAAATTGATTTCCGGCCGCGTCTCTTCGAGCTCCTGGCCCGCGACCCCACTCCACACCGGACCCGGCGGATCCGACGCCGCGGCGATACGCTCTTCGTCATTGGTTGCGGCGCCTGGCGCGCCGTGTTCACCGTCACCGGTCCCGCGGTGGAGGTGCTGTCGCTGGAGACGGGTTATCCGCCGCGCTTCCTGAACAACCTCCAGCTCGAAGCCCTGCCGGATCGGGATGCGCAACTGGCTTTTCTGCGGCTCTGGCCGCACTGGTGAACACCGGCCAGTCTCAGGCTGAAGCACAAAATCCGCAAACTTCCGGCCTACGGACCTTTCCTCCGACTGTTTCAACCAAAGCAAAATCCAGTCTCTGTGCGACACGCTGCTCTTCCGTTCTGTGGCCGCCGAGGTAAGGAGGCGCTCGGAGACAGGAGCAAATCCCATTTCCCCCCTGTTCGCGCGATCAGATGTTCACCCCGATTGCGATGGCGAGCATGAATTGACACCCTCGATGGTCCCCGCCCCGAAAGCCTTTTCGCGCTTCGCGCACTGACACCCCCAAGATGCGCAAATCCTGAATGACCGATGAGTCAGCCTTATGATTCTTGGAAGGAATCCGACACAACCGCTTCCGGCCTGCTGTCCCCGGGAATTGCCACCCGGCAATTAAACTTGTCGGCCGCGCAATTTACCCCGATAAAGAGCTTGTCCGGTTTCAACTGTTTCAAGGAGGAAAGACAATACTATGTGCGGAATCATTGGATACATCGGTTCTAAGGCGGCACAGCCCATCGTGCTGGAGGGCTTGCGCCGGCTGGAATACCGGGGCTACGACAGCGCCGGCTTGGCCGTGTTGAACGGCACGGGCCTGCAGGTCCGCAAGCGCATGGGCAAGATCAACGAGGGCCTGGCCTGCCTGCTGCTCGATCAACCGGTCCACGGCCACACCGGCATCGGCCACACCCGGTGGGCCACTCACGGCCCGCCCGCGGATGAGAATTCCCACCCCCATCTGGACCAGTCCGGCCGCATTGCAATCGTCCACAACGGGGTGATTGAAAACTATGACCGGCTCAAGCAGCGCCTCACCCAGGCAGGTCACTCCTTCCATTCCAGCACCGACACCGAAGTGCTGGCCCATCTGATCGGCGAACATTACCAACTCCACCGCGACAAACCCACCAGCGGCAACCCACTCCTGCTCGCAGTCTGCGACGCCCTCCGCGAAATCATCGGCACCTACGGCATCGCCGTCATCTGCACCGACCAACCCGGGATCCTGATCGGCGCCCGGCGCGGATCGCCTCTGATAATCGGGATTGGCGAGGGGGAACATTTTCTGGCCAGCGACGCCAACGCCTTGGTGTCACATACGCGGGAGGTGGTTTACTTGAACGATTATGACGTGGCCACCCTGACTCGCGACGGCTTCGAGGTCCAAAACCTCGGGGTTGTCTCAGCCGGATTCAAGATCAGCAAGCTCGAGTTCGGCTCCATGGATGCCGAGCGCGGAGAGTTCGAACACTTCATGCTCAAGGAGATTTTCGAACAGCCGCGCGCCGTTGAAAACGCCCTGCGCGGTCGGGTCGACACAGAGAACGCCACCGCCCGGTTCGGCGGACTGAACATGACCGCGGCGGAATTGCGCGCTATAGACCGGGTGATCATTGCGGCCAGCGGCACAAGCTGGCACGCCGCTTTGGTCGGCGAATACCTCATCGAAGAGCTGGCCCACCTGCCGGTGGAAGTGGAGTTCGCCCACGAGTTCTGTTATCGCAACGCGCCGCTCGAGCCGGACACGGTCCTGCTGGCACTCTCGCAGTCCGGGGAGACCGCCGACACGCTGGCCGCGTTGCGCGAAGCCAAGCGCCGCGGCCACCGCGCCCTGGCCATTGTCAACGTGGTCGGCAGCTCCATCGCCCGCGAATCCGACGGCGGCATCTACATGCACGCCGGACCGGAGATCGGCGTCGCCTCCACCAAGGCCTTCATCTCAACACTCACGCTCCTCTCGCTGCTGGGGGTGCACCTGGGACGGATGCGCATGCTATCAGGCAACCGCGCGCTGGAAATCCTCCGCGCCCTGCAGGCCGCTCCCGCCCAGATCGAAGCCATCCTCCAACAAAACCATCTCATCCGGCAACTCGCCCTGAAGTATGCCCGGGCTGATGACTTCTTCTTCCTCGGCCGCGGCTACACCTATCCCATCGCTCTGGAAGGCGCTCTCAAACTCAAGGAAATCTCCTATATCCATGCCGAAGGCTATTCAGCCGCGGAAATGAAACACGGCCCGATCGCCCTGATCGAGCCGGCCACACCCACGGTTTTCCTCGTCCCCCAGGACGCCATGTATGACCGCACGATGGCCAACCTTTCCATGATCCGCGCACGGAAGGGGCCGATCATTGCGGTGGCCACTGAAGGCGACGAGCAGATACGCCAGGTGTCCGACGACGTCATCTACATGCCGCGCACCGCCGAGCCGGTGTATCCCATTCTGGCCACCATTCCGCTGCAATTGTTCGCCTACCACATGGCTGTGGCCCGGGGCTGCGATGTGGACAAACCGCGGAATCTGGCCAAAAGCGTGACCGTTCAGTAATGCGGCGGAAGGATGCGAATCAAAAACCGCATCAGCGGTCTAGCACGGCCGCGGCCCGCGGAGCGATGTCCTGCGCATCCAGCCTGAACTTTCGGACTGAGGAGAGCATGGCTAAACAAAAAACCGCGGAGCCGTTCGAGACGGCTCCGCGGTGCGCACCGGTTGAACGGCTTACTGTTGCAGCCGGAAGAACTTGTTACCGGCACCGAGAGCGACTTCGACGGCGTTGTTTGCAACACCCGAAACCGCCGACCAAGGCCCCGTTAAGGTGGAGGAGCTGACCAAGGTGTAACCGCTGACGCTCAGCGGCCACTGAAGGATGGTTTTTCCGGCAATCACCGGGCTCATCGTAAGTGTGGGTGCGGACGGCACCACAGAGGAAACCGGCATAGCGGCGGCAGAGGGAGTGCCCAAGGCGATGATGGCCGCGTCGGACATCTTGCCGGCACGGATCTGTACCCGCTTGACCCACATTGTGCGACGTTCATCGACGGTTCCGATCCCGTCGACAAACAAGTAGGCCAGCGGCCCCATGGCCCGGCGCGCAGCGTCCAACCCTTGATTGGCTGTCCAATCATCCTGCTTAATGCCATCCACAAACTTGGTGACCACCGGCGTCGAAGCCGCTTCATCATAAGCGGCGACCACGCGGTGCCAAGCTCCGGGTGTGAAGGTGCCTTTGCCGTTGTAACCGCCACCTCCCTGGCCAAAGTTATTCCCTTGCCAGAACAAATCCCCATCGTTACCGGTGAGGTTCACCTTCCAAAGCGAGGCTGCACCGGGACCGCTAGTGTTCACCATCATATCCATAATCAGGGTGTATTGGTTGACTTTCGTGCCGCCACCATTGGGGGCAATCCCATGATCCATCACATAGCCGATTCCCGCGTTAAGATCGCCAGGAACCTGCATGATGTTGGCATCCACTCCGTTGATCAGCGAAACCCCCAGACCACTGCAGGTCCCGAATTGAGTCACGTTTCCAGGAGCGCTTGTGTTGTTGGTGCCGCCGTCCACAGTGGGATTTAGATACTGCAGGGGTTTGCCAACGGTGGCGGAAAGGTCGCCGCGTTCGAAGTCCCATTCACCAGCGACGCTGGTGGCAGGGGTAGCCACCGGGATGGCTTTGCCATCAGCGGTGCCCAAAGCCACGATTTGCGCGTCGGAGAGTTTTCCGGCTCGGACCTGAACACTCTTGACCCACATCATGCGGCGTTCGTCGGTGGGCGTCCCGTCGGCAAACAAATAGGCCACCGGGGACATGGCCCGGCGCGCATTGTCCAACCCTTGATTGGCTGTCCAATCATCCTGCTTGATGCCATCCACGAATTTTGTGACCACCGGGGTCGCGGCCGCCTCGTCATATGCCAGCACAACGCGATGCCAAGCCAGTGTCGTGAAGGTGCCTTTGCCGTTGTAACCGCCTCCGCCCTGGCCAAAGTTATTGTCTTGCCAGAACACATCCCCATCGGAAGAGCCGGTGGGCTGCACCCGCCACAGCGCGGCTGCACCAGGACCGGTGTTGTTCACCATCACATCCATGATCAGGGTGTACTGGTTGACTTTGGTGCCGCCACCGTTGGGCGCGATACGATGGGTCATGGCATAACCAATCCCGGGATTCAGATCCCCGGGAACCTGCATGATGTTGGCATCCACTCCGTTGATCAACGAAACCCCCAGACTGCTGCAGCTGCCGAACCGGGTGACGTCTCCGGGAGCGCTTGTGTTGTTGGTGCCGCCGTCCACAGTGGGATCAAGGTAGGCCAAATCCGCTCCGATGGAGGCGCTCAAGTCGCCGCGTTGAAAGTCCCACTGACCAGCCACGCTGCTGTCAGGGATGCTGGACGGAATACCTGCCGCATCAGCTCCTCCCAACAGAGCCATTTGGGCGTCGGTCAGCTTGCCGGCGCGAATCTGGACACTCTTGACCCACATCTCACGCCGCTCGTCGGTGGGTGTGCCATCGGCAAACAAATAGGCGACCGATGACATGGCGCGGCGCGAATTGTCCAATCCTTGGTTGGCCGTCCAATCGTTCTGCTTGATGCCATCCACAAACTTGGTGACCACGGGAGTCGAAGCCGCTTCATCATAAGCGGCGATCACGCGGTGCCAAGCTCCGGCTGTGAAGGTGCCTTTGCCAAGGTAACCGTTACCACCTTGACCGAAATTGTTACCCTGCCAGAAGAGATCGCCATCCGAAGAACCGGTGGGCTGCACCCGCCAGAGCGAGGCCGCTCCCGGACCGGTCGCAGCCACATACACATCCATGATCAGGGTGTATTGGTTGACTTTGGTGCCGCCGCCGTTGGGCGAGATCCCATGGGTCATCGCGTAGCCATAGCGCGCATCCAAGCCGCCGGGAACGTGCATGACACGGGCGACCTGCCCGTTGATGTCGGGAATCCCGAAGAAGGCCGTCGTGCCGAATTGGGTCTTGGACGGCGCCGAACCGGCAGGCCCGTCAAAGGTCGGATCCAAATAATGCAGGTCATAACCGATGGTGGCCCGTAAATCGCCGTAGTTGAAATCCCATTGGCCAAACACGGTGGCGGAGTTGCCACCGGCGACACTGATGGTGAAGGCCCAGTTGTTGGTCTTAGACACAGAGGCCGAATCCCTGAAGGTCAAGCTCATGGCATTGTTGGGATCCACCCGCAGCGGCGCAGGGGAGTAGCTCACCGTGGTCCTGCCGCCGGCTTTGCTCTTGGAGATGGAGGCTGGAGTTCCGTTGAGGCTCAGCGCCACCGTGCTCAGGTTGACCGTGGCAGTGCCATCGATCAGCAATGCGGTGACGGGAGTGGCGGCAGCGTTCCCAGCCGAACCGGGTAGCGGACTGACTTCAGCCACATACGGGGCATTGGGTGCAGCCAAAGTGCTGTCCGTATAGGCGGGAACGGAAGAAATATCATTCGGGTCATTCACCAAAATGCGGCCGCCGTAGAGGGGATCAATCGAGTAAAACTCTAGATTGGCGCCATGTCCGGTCTGCCAATAAAGGAATCGAATGGGGTAAATGCCCGCGACAGGCGCAACAAAAACCAGTTGGGTTTCCAGATGCTGATTGCTCGTAAAAGGCTGCGACGTGTTCTTTTCGGCGGCCCCTATCTGGGTCGCGAAAAAGTCGCGGGGATTGGCTCCCGTGAAAACATAAAAACCATCGTCGTCGGGCACATCGGTCCGTTCAGCCCCCGAGGAAACACCAAACAAGTTTGTCCCGGCCTGAAGCTGCAGATAGGTGACCACCTCGACAGTAAAGTTACTGGTGGATCCTTCCGGACCCGGAATGCCGGGGAATAAACCAGGAGAGAAGCTTCTTACTATTGTCCCCGAGCCATCCTTGACGTCAATAGCATAGCCGTCCTTCTCGAAGTCGATCGTGTCGACGGTGTAACTCCCGTCGGTGTTCGTGCCGGCATAGGCTGCGTTGGCAGCCACTTGATTATTCACGTCCAACAGGGTGCCGTTCATCTGCCTGAAGGCGCGCAGATAGCTGTTCTGAACCGGTCCATTGGTGGACCAGGACTGAGCCGTGCGCACCAGAAACCCGCGTTGGCTGGACGAACTTATGGAACCCGCAAGACTGGCGGGAAGCATTGTGACTATTGTGCCGGATGCCCTCAGCCCGGCAAAGGCCAGAGCGCCGGTCAGGATTGGAATGAGAAGCCTAGGGATTTTCATTGTTTTCTTCTTTGATCGTGTTTGGTTTTTTCACTGTTCACAAAACAGATTTCGCATCCAAGCTGGATACGACAACGCCTTGCTGAAAAACAAAGCGTTGAAGCTTGCGTTTCTGTGATGTGATAGTGGTTCGGGCTGATTGTCTCCCCCCTCCAAAAAAAAACAAGAATAATTGAATAAAATAAACTGAAGATAAAACACCCCTCCTTTCACCCCGCTCCGCCGCCCCTCGTGGATGAAAAACCAGGGGGGGACAGTCCCCTCAATTTTGCGGCGCATTTAGACGGACGCTTCCGGTGCAGACTGCGGAGCAATCCCAGGTCCTTGACTGTCGGACTTAACGCCCAATTATCAAAGACGCCCGCAAATCTTCATATTAAGGCGGGGATTTTCTTGATTTCATGACACTTGAATAGAGTTATGAATGCATGGCTGCAGGCATAATCCCTCAAGAGCGTTGAGGCGGTCATGAGTGTCAACCGGGATTTCGCAGCTGAAGTGGCTTTCTTGAAGCTCCGGAGGAACGGCACAATTCAGGCAAAGGCCAAGCGGTAAGCGGTAAGCGCATCCAAAGGATGGTATCCAAAACCCCTTCCTAGACAGACCGCGCCCTGTGCCGCCCCTACGGGGCTCGGGAAGATTTTTAGATGGACGCAGATCTATAGACAGGTCGCGCCTACGGCGCTTCAAAGACCTTGCCGCACGACCACCGTACGACCACCGTACGACCACCGTACGACCACCGCACGACCACCGCTGAGACAAGCGCACAACCAGCGCATTGGGCCGATACGCGATCGCAACCCGAGGTGCCACAGCCAAGCTCCAGAGGAGCGGCACATCCGACAGACGCGCATCCCAAGCACATCCAATTTGCTTTGCGCGTGTTCTGCGCCGTTGGCGCTTGGCGCTTACCGCTTACCGCTTTGACGCAGATCTATAGACAGGTCGCGCCGGCGAGGCCGCGCCTCCGGCGCTTGAAAGCAAGGCAACGGACCATGGGACCACGGACCGTGTGCATGGAAAACCCAACCCAATCGTGCAAGAGGAGGATTTTGAAGCGTAATTGATCCTCCACGCCCTCCGAATCCCGGAAAAAACGAAAACCAACAGCCTTGGCAGCGACATTCGCGGTGCCATCGATGCCGCAAACTCTCATACGGACAAAGTCGGATTAGCGCGCCGGTGGCTCGCTAATGGCTGGGGACTTAAAGCCTTTGACCCCATTGATTTGCTTATCCGCTTTGCTCCGGAATAATCTTACAGGAGCAAAGCCGGCAGGCAGACGCCCCCCGACTCCGCAATCACCGGGAAAATTCCGCACCCTACCCCGAATAATTCCCCGTTCCACCTTTTGGAGATGTGCGGGGATTTCGGACCGGTTTCATTCGGGGAAGGATCGACCTTGTCGTCGTCGCAAAGCATACCGGCTGGGAAAGACTGGGGGGGGCTGGCATGAATCTAAAGCCGCGACGGATCAAAGATTAAACTCAGCCGACGCCTCAAAAAACCTTCGGTGAGAAAAACCCCGAGATTCCGCAGGTTTGGCTCAAGCCAGGGTCCGGCGCAAATGGATCACCGCCTTCTGATCAGTGACTGCAAACTCATCCTCCGGGGGCTTGAGGTTCCCCCCAAAGGACACCTGAGGGCGGGCTGCGACAGAAAAATCCTTTCGACCGGAACTCAACGAGGCATGGACCTGGTTGCAACCGGTCCGCTTCACCACGTCGTCGACGGTGAACCGGTTGATGCCGCCGGCGGGCAGGATCTCGATGCGCCCGGCGCTGTAATCGAGGTGGCGGGCTATTGCAGCGGCGCCATTGTAGGCGCTGGCTTCCTGGCCGGAACTCATCACTCGGGTCACGCCCAGATCGATTAATTGGTCCAGCGCCGTAATCGGCTCTGGCACCACGTCAAACGCGCGATGAAACACCACCTGCCGCCCCCCCGCCATCCTCACGATTTGGCGGCACCGCTTCATATCCACTTTTCCGCCCGCAGTCAGGATTCCAAAAGCGATGCCGTCTGCCCCCTCGGCCAGAACGGATTCGACGTCGCGCTGCATGACTTTGAATTCGCTGGCACTGTAGCAAAACCCTCCCGCCCGAGGCCGGATCATGGCAATAAGAGGAATTCTGATGGCCGCCCTGGACTCGCGCAGGCTGCCCAAGGACGGAGTCAGACCGCCAAGCATCAGGGCGCAGTTCAGTTCGACTCGATCGGCCCCGCCCTGCTCCGCCACCACGCAGTCTTCGGGGGAAGCCGTGCAGATTTCCAAGGTGATGCGCTGCCGGCTCATTTTTATAGTTTGCCATTGGCCGGATTGGGCAGCACACGGCTGCTTTCGGGCATGGTCACTGAGTATTGAAATCCGCGATCCGTTCCCGCCGCGCCGTAGCGTCCCTGCTTGTCGAGCGCGACGAAGTTAATACTGAGGTTTGCGCCCTTGGGTTCGCTGCTCAAGATGCGCCGGATGACCTGCATACAGGCCTCGTGAGGCGCCATTCCCTGGCGCATGAACTCGACGATGAGAAATGAGGCGCAATAACGCATCACGTTTTCACCCAGCCCGGTTGCCCCCGCCGCCCCCACCGCGTTGTCCACATCCAAACCGCTGCCAATGATGGGCGAATCCCCCACCCGCCCCGGCAGTTTGCCGCCCAACCCACTGGTGGAGCAACCGCCCGCGATATCCCCGTTCGCGCCCAACACCAGCAATGCAAGGGTGTCGTGGCCGGTCGGTTTCCTTGCAGACTCCCGGGATTGTTGCGACATCCGTTGCTTGTGCCACTGGGTATGAAGCCCGCTGGAATCCCCCCCCACAGACTCCAGCCCTTCTTCCAAGGCGAACATTTTAGCCCCCTCACCCACCAGCATCACGTGGCGGGTCTTTTCCATCACCCGCCTCGCGGCCGAAATAGGATGGCGTATCCCTTCCAGGGCGCAAACGCTCCCCGCTTTGTGGTTGGGACCATTCATGATGCAGGCGTCGAGCTGGACCACGCCGGCAGCGTTGGGGTTGCCTGCCAGACCGACCGACGAATTGCCCGCATCGGATTCCGTCACCCAGATCCCCTGCTCCACGGCGTCCAAAATGGAATCGCCGCGGACCAAGACTTTCAGCGCCGCGTCGTTGGACGCCTTGCCAAAACCCCAGGTGGAAACAATCAATGGCCCCCGGCCTGGCTCCGATTTCGAACCGGCGCTGCGGCCGGCCGTGCCGGCTGAGGCAGCAAGTAATCCCAAGCCCGTCTGAGTGAGGAATCTACGTCTGTTCATGGCTGCTGAAATACATGCGGTTAGATTGACATCCCGTTCAGGCAAGTCGTGCTCGAAAACAAAGAATGGACGAGTGTTGAATCGGGCGTTGCCGCTGTCAATCCTTGTTTTAAACCGTTCATCCCGACACAAACCCGGGCCGCAGGCCGGGGAAGTCAAAAGCCCGATCCCTCAAAATCAATCCTGCTGTGCAAAGCCCTCGTGTTCGGGAAGCCCGTGGGAAAACGGAAAGCACGGCCTGTTTGCAGACCGCGCCGGTCAAAAAACATTCCCGCCCCCGAAACCCGCAAGCGTGGCCGGCAGGCGGGCCTTAAACCGCCGCTACAGTTTTCGATCCTATCTTTTTTGACTCAACACCGAACACGCCTGTCCCCCTTAACTCAGCTGGCAATGCCCAGCGGTTGCATCGTCTTCCACAGGCCGCGGGTGAAATCAGGAATGATCACCGGCATGCTGTCGTTGGAGACGGAGCGCGTCGTGAGTTCCAGAATGGAACTCCAAGAGGCGGCATCATACACCACGCTGTCAGGTGTGACTCCGCGGCGAAGGCAATCAAGATGGCGCCAGTTGACGACATAATCCATGCCGCCGTGTCCGGAACCGGCGGCTCGGGTCTGGAGTTTTTTCCAGAGTGGATGGGTGAATTTTTCGCGCATGATGGCCATATCCTTGTCTTCAAGCCATTCATGCGAGCCGGTGGAGGACAATCCGAAGGTTTTGGGATACGCGGTGGAGAGCCGGGCCGGGTAATCAAAGAATGTGGCATCGGTGCCGTAGAGGGCGTTGATGCGGCTATAGGGACGCGGGCTGACCACGTCGTGCTGAATCATGATGGTGCGCCCCAACTCGGTCTTGATGATCGAAGTGTTCATGTCGCCGCAGACATATTTCTCGGAAGAATGCCGCCCCCCATTGGGTTTCACTTCCTTAAGCACCTTGGTGAGGCTCAGTTCGGGAGAGCTCATGGAGACCAGGTATTTGAACTGGTCGCCGCGGCCGATGCCCAGGTATTGGGCCACGGGTCCCAGACCGTGGGTGGGATAAAGATTGCCGTTGTGGGTCTTGTGATATTCCCGGCGCCAATCGCCCTCGGAACCCAGGCTGAAGAGCACCCCGCGCAACTCGTGAAGATAGGCGCACTCGGCATGGGTGAGCTCCCCGAAAACCCCTTCGCGGGCCATGTTCAGCACGAACAATTCATTCTCCCCATAACAACAATTCTCCAGCATGACGCAGTGCTTCTGCGTCCGCTCGCTGGTGTCCACAAGATTCCAGCAGTCCTCCAGAGTCACGGCCGCAGAGACCTCGACGAAAGCGTGTTTGCCCTGCTCCATGGAGCGCAGGCACATCGGCACATGCCATTCCCACGGGGTGGCGATATAGACCACGTCGATGTCCTCGCGCTGGACCATTTTCTCCCAGATGTTTTCGGTTCCGCTGTAAACGGCGGGGCGCTTGCCGGCTTTCTCCCCGCAGACCTTGGCGGCGTGGTTGGCGCGATCGTCGCGCTTGTCGCAAACAGCCACAACCTCGGCAAACTCAATGCTTAGGGCGGCACTGACATGGGCCATGCCGCGGCTCAGGCCGATGACGGCAACGCGGATTTTCTCCCGCGGCGGCGTGGCGAGCTGGTGCACGGGCTTGTTGCCGGCCGGGCGCGGCCGCAGGGCCTGGCCCAAGGCATGCAAGCGGCCGCCGCTTTCCTTGGGAGCGGCGGAGGCGTTCGAGGTCGGGGCCAATGTGGCGCCCAAACCTGCAAGAGTGGAGGCCTTGAGAAAATCACGGCGCGAAGAATTGGAAGAATTCATAGATAAGATTCAGGGTGCTTTAACATTTCAGGAAACCAACCCTTTGGCAACAGGCTTCCCTCAGTTGCCGGTGCGAAAAGGCGAAGCCGGCAGACCGGCGGCATTGACCAGGTTCGGCTCAGCCGTTTCATCCCAACCAAACCGGACCGCCTTGGGGATTGCGACCCCGTCGCCGCTGACCACCACGGTGTTGCCGACGATGTCCGCCCGGGCGGGAACAAATTTCCCATCCTCTCCGGCCAAGGTGAACCAGCTCAACGGCTTGCCGTCAAGCGACTTGAGCCCATCGGCATGATCAAAAGCCAGCACGACCTTCCCCCCCTGCACCTGCATTGATTGGTAAACCGGCCCGGAAAACTCCTGCCCCCCGACACCATAGGTCTTGGCCAGGGCCCAGAGAGAGAGCCGGCGCCCGACCTCCTGCTTGTTGCGGGGATGGATATCAGAGACGTTGCCTATGTCGGTGATCACCGCCATGCCGGTATTGGGGATGGCCAAGGCAGAACGCTGGGCCTCCCAGATGCCGGGCAGGGCTTCGGGGCGGTTATAGCGGTAGGGGGCAAGCTGGACGTAGAGGAAAGGAAATTCGCCTTGGTTCCAAAGGCGGCGCCAAGAGCTGATCAGAGCCCGCATTTTCTCGGCATAGAGCATTCCTTCGCCGTTGTTCGACTCGCCCTGATACCACAAAGCCCCCCGAATCCCATAGGGGACGAGCGGCGCCACCATGGCATTGTAGATCCCTGTGGGCCGGTCGGCGGCATTCAAGGGGTGTTCGGGCAAACCGCCGGGGAAAGCGGCCGGAACACCCCCTTTTTCCAGAGCTTCACGACTCTGCTTCACCCAACTCTCAAGCTGGTCCAGCTTGGCTGCCTGATTCCGACGGTGGACCTGATCCGCATTGGCGACCTGATCCGAGATTTCCTTGAGTGCCGGAGACATCTTAAAACCGTCCGGGTCGGTCCAAGGCTCGATCCGGGTGCCGCCCCAGGAGGTATTGATGAGGCCGATGGGGACGTTGAGTTTTTTGAAGAGTTGCAGGGCGAAGTGAAAACCCACACCGGTGAAATTACCGGCCGTGGCGGGCGAGCAAACCGCCCAGTCCCCGGGCAGATCCTTTTGCGGTTTCGCATTGGTCACATGCGGCACCTTGAACTGCCGGATCAGAGGCATGTCCGCCGACGCGATGATTTCCTTGGCCCCGTCAGTATCGCGAAGCAACCACTCCATGTTTGACTGGCCCGAACAAATCCAGACCTCGCCCACGAGCACGTTTTTAATGGTGATCTGCTTGCCTCCAGCCGCAACGGTCAGTTCAGCCGGAGTGGTGCTGGCGGGCAGGGACTCCAAAGCGAGAGTCCACTTGCCGTCCGGGCCGGTCGTGGCAGTTTGCCTGCGTGTGCCAAAGGCAACCTCCACCGGCTGCCCCGGTTCAGCCCAACCCCAGACCCGCACGGGCTGGCCCTGCTGAATCACCATGTTGTCGGAAAAAACCTTGGGCAGGTTCAACGCCTGCGCCGTGGCGCCGGCCAGAACGCAAAACACGAGCAGAAAGGCGCCTCGGAAAGCAAAACGGGAATTTGACATGGCTTGAGTTTCAACGCGAACGGCCCGCCGTCAATCCGGAAATGAGCAGGATCCCGTTTTTTTAAAAACAAGCTTCCCGGCGGCAACCCCTCTCCCCTCCTCAGAACCAGCCGCCCTGATGCAGTGGAACCGCTTGGTCACAAAGACATTCCCGGGCAAGCTCACCCCCCCCCAGGATAAAAAAGCGAACGCGTCGGATTCAACCGCTTCATCGGTTCTGCAGGGCAGGAAAAGCAACCCGTCGGAAGGGAAGGTTCTTTGTTTTCTTCGCCGCCTGTTCCCATTAAACTGCGGTCATTATGTCCGGATTCCTTGATGAAATCGAACCGCTGAAACAAAGCGCCCTGACCCAACTCCAAGCCGCGCCTGACGCCGCCGCTCTGGAGCAGACCAAAGGCCTGTGGCTCGGCCCCAACGGCCGGTTCACCGCCCTAATGAAACAAATGGGCACGCTCTCAAAGGAGGAAAAGCCCGCAGCGGGCAAACTCATCAACGCCGCCAAGGTCGAACTAGAAAGCGCTTTGAACGCACGGCGCGAAGAACTCGAACTGGCCGCCGCCCTGCCCAAGGAACCCACCGATTTCACCTTGCCCGGACGCCGGCGCGCCCTGGGCAAACTGCATCCCCTCACCCAGGTCACTGACGACATCGTGCGCGCCTTCCGCAAAATCGGCTTCGCGGTGGCGGACGGGCCGGAGATCGAGGACGAGTATCACTGCTTCGATGCGCTCAACACCCCCGCCGACCACCCCGCCCGCGACAGTCAGGACACTTTTTATATCGGCACAAACACAGCCTCCGGTTTGGCCGCCCTTCCCGAATCCGACGTACAAAGGGACCCGGCAAGGGGCAAGCTGCTCCGCACCCACACCAGCTCCGTCCAGATCCGCGTGATGAAAAGCCAGCCGCCGCCCGTGCGCATCATCGTTCCAGGCCGGGTCTACCGGCGCGACAACGCCGACGCCACGCACAACCCGACCTTCCACCAGATCGAAGGGCTCTATGTTGACAAGAACGTGACGGTCGGCGACCTGAAAGGCACGGTTGAGTTTGTCTTCCGCGAACTGATGGGCAACGATGTGAAAATCCGTTTCCGCCCCCATTATTTCAGCTATACCGAACCGAGCTACGAGATTGATTTCACAAACGCACTCGTGAAAAGGATGGGCAAGGACTGGCTGGAGATAGCCGGCTGCGGCATGGTTCATCCACAAGTCTTTGAAACCGTGGGCTACGATCCCGAGGTGTGGACCGGCTGGGCTTTTGGGTTCGGCATTGAGCGTATCGCCATGCTGCGCTACGGCATCAACGACATCCGCCTCCTCTACGAAAACGACGTCCGGTTCTTGAAGCAATTCTAAGCACGGCTTAAAATCCGGGCGCAAAGGCGTTGGATCCAGGCGACTGCGTTTAATAGACGGCTCAGGTTGACTTGTTTTGATGAACACCTTGGGAACTTTGTTCGGAGCCGTGTTGCCGGTGTATGGCTTGATGCTCGCCGGATTTGGCCTGCGCCGGATCCGCTGGATCAGCCGGGAGGCGGATCACAGCCTGCTGCGCCTGTGCGTCAACATCCTCCTACCTTCCCTCATCTTCGAGTCGGTTCTGGGCAACCCAGCGTTGCAGCGGACGGAAAACCTGCTACTGCCCCCGCTCGTGGGCATTCTAATGGTGTTGATTGGACTTGCCCTGTCCTGGCTCACCGCCCGGGGCCTTGGCCTCTCAAGCCTTGCGGAACGGCGGACCTTCACCCTGACCGCCGGCCTGCAAAACTACGGATACATTCCCCTGCCCTTGTGCCTGCTGCTCTTTGACTCCGGCACGGTCGGCGTGCTCCTCATTCATAACGTCGGCGTGGAATTGGTGATGTGGACGTTGGGGATCTGGGTTTTGTCGGGCACCGGATGGCAGGGCGGCTGGCGGCGGGTGTTCAACGCCCCGCTGCTGGCGCTTCTCCTGGCCCTGACGCTCAATGGTCTGGGACGCCTTATCCCGCCACCCGCACTCTTGCTGGCAGCTGGACACATAGCCTTGACAAGCGTGCATTGGCTCGGCCAATGCGCCATACCTCTGGCCCTGCTCATGATCGGCGCCATTGTGGCCGATCACTGGTCTGAAATCCGCGGCGGCCGCAGCCTCCGCGTGATATCCGCCGCCCTGCTGGTCCGGCTGGTAATGATGCCCGTGCTCTTTCTCCTTCTGGCACGCTGGCTGCCTTGCTCGGTGGAACTCAAACGCGTCATCGTGGTGGAGGGTGCCATGGCCTCGGCAGTTTTGCCCATCGTGCTGGCCAAACATTATCGCGGCGACCCCCGCACCGCCTTGCAGGTGGTCCTAGGCACCTCCCTCGCCAGCCTGATCACCACCCCTCTCTGGATCCGACTTGGCGGACGCATCACCGGATTGTGGTAAGCCCCCATCAGGCGGGGCCCAAACCAGAAGCATCACCAATCCCCCGGGCTTCGCCTCATGAAACAGCGGTAGGAAAAACCCTCGTTGTTTGAAAGAGAAGTCAGCAAAGGCATGGCATTGCCACGGTGCGGCAATGCAGGCAAAAGATTACTTTTTTCAAAGTGCAACCGGGAGGCGGTTCATGCGGCCCACCCCGTAATCCCGGCCGGTGCGCCCCCGGCTTTTTCAACTGATTCCACTCTTTTCAATTCCTGCGCACTTTGCCACCATGATGTCAATCTATGAACGAAAACAACACCAACTCCTATGCTGGCACTGGCGTGAACCGCCGACGGTTCCTCTCCGCCTCCGGTCTCGCCCTTGGGGCGACTGGATTGGGCGCATTGCTTCCTGAAGACGCGGCCCGGGCCGGCGAGGCTTGGCCTGTGTCACCCCGCTCGCTGCTTAAGAAAAACGATGTGGTTCTCTTTCAGGGCGACTCCATCACCGACGCGGGACGCGACCGCTCCAAGACGGGGCTGCCAAACAACCAACCCGCGATGGGTGGCGGCTACGCCTGGCTGGCTGGCGCGGAGCTTCTGGTGGACCATCCCGCCGCGAACCTCTTGGTTTACAACCGGGGCGTCAGCGGCAACAAAGTCTTTCAACTTGCCGACCGCTGGCAGGCCGACTGCCTGGACCTCAGCCCAGCCCTGGTGAGTATTCTCATCGGAGTCAACGACATCTGGCACAAACTCAACGGCAACTACAATGGGACCGTGGAGATTTACGAGCGCGACTACCGGGCGCTGCTGGAGCGGACCCGCAAGGCCCTGCCCAAGGTGAAACTCGTGATCTGCGAACCCTTCGTGCTGCGCTGCGGCGCGGTGAACGAGAAATGGTTTCCAGAGTTCGACACCTACCGCGCCTCCGCCCGGCGCGTGGCCGACTCGTTCCACGCGACTTTCGTGCCGTTCCAAGCCATGTTCGACGAGGCGGTGAAATACGCCCCGCCCGCGCACTGGGCCGGGGACGGGGTGCACCCCACAAGTGCCGGCGCCTCGCTGATGGCGCACACATGGTTGCGCGCCGTGGCGGGCAAGTAGACGAACCGCGCAGCGATGCCGGTTTTCGGGTTTGGAATCCGGGTCTGCGAGCCGAAGCGCTTGGACCCTCCATCTCGATTCCTGGAGCATTACCTCCGCCCATCCCCCGACCTGCGACCGCACTCCCCCCGCCGGGCGGGGGAGAGGCGGTGTGAAGTGCGTGTATTGGGTCAACGCGACCCGGCGGAGCTCGAACCAAAAACATGCCCATTGCACCAGCCCACACCTCATGATTTTGGGTGAGATGTGTTCAAGATGATTGCCGTGCGCATTGTCTTCCGCGCGAATTATTCGGCAAACTTCATAAAACAGATAAACACCCAAGGAAATATCCCGCTCGACATGCGGCATCACGCCGTGCAATGTGATTTTTATCACTATGCCCATGCGAGCAGCACAAACTCTTTTTCGGCATCTCTGGCCTCGGAGAACAGGCGTTGCGCCCCGCAGCTATGAATCAAGCCGCAGGAACCAGGCGCCCCTCGGCGGGCGCGGCGGTTTCACGTTGATCGAACTGCTCGTGGTCATTGCTATCATCGCCATTCTGGCGGCAATGCTCCTGCCGGCGCTGGGCCAGGCCAAGCAGAAAGCCATCCGGATCCAATGCACCAGCAACCTCAAGCAATGGGGCATTGCAATCACCTTGTATGCCGGCGACAACCGCGACAAATTCCCGAACAATCCCTCTACGGACGGGGCGGCTGGTTTTGGCTGGATGGCCTTGGGGCTGAACACCACCTTTTATCCGCAATACCTCTATCCCAACCGCCCGGGCGCTGTTAAGGCGTTGCGCAGCAGACAGGACGTGCTCTATTGCCCGACCGACGAGTGGCATCGCGCCTTTGAGTCGGACTACTCCCGAGTGAACTTGATCGGCTACCAATACCTGCCAGGCCGGGATTCGGGCGGATGGGATTACAACTCCGACGGTCTGGGGGAATGGGCCTACCGCAAAAAACTCGGGGGCGCGTATCGAAAGGCGCCGGTGATGCTCGACAAGATTCAGGCCACGGGAAGCCAGCCCAACCTGACTTGGTTCGGAAGCAGCCCAAGCGGGAGTTTCCCCCTAGCCAACCACCGCGACAGCAAGGGCGTTGCTATCGGCGGCAATTTCCTATACGAGGATGCCAGCGTCCTGTGGCGCCGGTTCGATCCGGCCAACAAGAACTCCATCGATGTCGGCTCGGCATCAAGCGGCTGGGTCGTGTTCTATCGCCCAGGCGACCTGGAAAAAGGGCCGTGGTGAAAAACGGCTGACGGTTCCAAGCCCTCCGGAGGATGCCTGCAAAGGATTTCTCCGCCGACCAAAGAGGATCGGACACTCCGTCCGCGCGGGGACCGGCTCATGGAGGGCTGGTTTGCATCAATGCAACAAAAAATGGCAGCCGCGTTGGAGTCGAAAAATCCGTTTCAAATGAATTTTGTTGCCGCGCAGAAAGTCCGAACAAATTCATTGAGTTAAAATGAACCGACGCCAATTCCTCAAACACGCCGCAACCGCCACCACCGGCGCCCTTGCGTTTCCCATAATCATCCCCTCCTCGGCCCTGGGGCTCAACGGTTCCGTGGCGCCCAGCAATCGTGTGACGGTGGGGCTCATTGGAGCGGGCGACCGTGGCCTACATGTGCTCAAGAACGGTTTCCTGGCGTGTTCTCTCGGGCAAGTGACGGCGGTCTGCGACACAGCCGCTTGGAGGGTCAAGGGGGGCATCGATGCGGTGGAGGCAGCCTACGGAACCAAAGGGTGTGCGGGGCACGCGGATTTCCGCGAGTTGCTGGCGGATAAAAGCATCGATGCGGTCTACATCGCCACTCCGGATCATTGGCATACCCCGGCCTCGATTTATGCGGCCAAAGCGGGCAAGGATGTTTACTGCGAAAAGCCGGTGACCCTCACCCTCACACAAGGACAGGCCTTGTGCGCCACCATGAAACGTCACAGCCGGATTTATCAAAGCGGCACCCAAACCCGGTCAAGCGAACGGCTGCGGCATGCCTGCGAACTGGTTCGTAGCGGCCGGCTGGGCAAGCTGACCTCCTTGGATATCGTCCTGCCCAACAGCCGGGGCGTGGAGGCCCAAAACCGGGCGGCCGGATTCCCCCCCATCCAACCCGTGCCGGACGGTTTCGACTATGACCTCTGGTTGGGACCGGCGCCCAAGGTGCCTTACCGCGGCGGATGCTTCTGGGATTTCCGCTGGCGCTCGGACTATGGCGGCGGCTACATCACCGACTGGGGCACGCACCTCTTGGATTTCGCCCAATGGCTGCTGGATGCCGATGGAAGCGGGCCGGTCGGTGTGGCAGGAAAGGGGGAACGGATGACCGGCGGATTTTGGGATGTCTACTCCAAATACAACGTCGAATTCACCTACGCCAATGGCGCAAAGGTGACGGTCAAGGAGGCCGTTGAAGGCGACGCCGGACTGAAAGCAACGGGATCGGAAGGCTGGTTTTTCTACAGCTGGAATTCGCAGTCCATCGCCTCCGGCTCCGCGGATTACCAGCGGATTGAAATCAAGCCCGATAAGACCCGCGTCTATCGCTCGGACAATCATGTGGAGAATTTCCTGACCTGCGTCCGCAACCGGCGCCCCACCATTTCACCGGCCGAAGTCGGGCATCGGTCCGCCTCGCTGTGCCATCTGGCGATCATCGCAATGGATCTGGGAAAGCCGCTCGGCTGGGATCCGGTGACCGAACGCTTCGCCAACAGCGACACGGCCAACCGCATGATTTCCCGCGCACTGCGCAGCCCGTGGCATCTGTGAAACCGTGCCTGATGAACCCCCTCGCATCCCGCCACTTTATGCAGCGCTTTACGGGCGTTTTTTGCGCCGCCGGAATCCTGCTCGGCCTCTTGTGCTCCCCGGCTGCCATGCCTACCGCGGTGTCACCGAAGGAATTCACTGCCGCGCTTAACCACCTTGGTTCCCATGACTTTAACCAAGGCGGTGACGCCTTTGGCCGGATAGCCGGAATGGTCCGGACCAGCGCGAACCATCCCGATGAGAGCAGATGGTTGGCAGGGGAACTGGGGGCGTTGCTGCGCAAAAACACCAACACTTTTCTCAGCGATTTCATCTGCCGGCAACTGGCCATCATAGGAACCGAAGCCGAGGTGGGGGCGCTCAGCCCGCTCTTGACCGATCCCGGGACAAGCGACATGGCCCGTTATGCCCTGGAGCGAATCGGCGGCTATCAAGCGCGCAACGCACTGCGCCTGGCACTGCCCAAAACCACGGGACGCACCACCATCGGATTAGTCAATTCGCTGGCCTTGCTCCACGACCTGCAAGCGGTGCGTGCCCTGGCGGAGCTGGGAGCGGGGCCGGATGGGGCCGCGGCATCTGCCGCAGTCGCGGCGCTGGGAAAGATGGGCGGTCCGGCAGCGGAACGTGCGCTGAGAACCCTCTCGATAAAGGCGCAAGGGAATTTTCTCACTGAGGTTCAGGACGCCTACCTTGAATGTGCCGATCTTCTGGCAGCTGCCAAAAAGAAATCCCAAGCGCTGGCGATTTACAAAAAGCTCTTCTGGCACGCCTCCTCTCCGGATATCCGCTCCCTCGCCCTGCGAGGACTCGTCACCGCAAGCGGACCCGAGGGAATCACCGTGGTCCTGAACATCCTTAAAAACAACGATCTGTCCATGCAGCCGGCGGCCCTGTCCTTGGCCGGCCAGATTCCCGGAAGAAAAGCCACTCTGGAACTTGCTCAAGCCCTCCCGGGTTTGCCGTCGAACCTTCAGGTCAAACTCCTGGGGATACTGGCCTATCGTCAGGATCCAGCGGCACTGCCTCAAATCGTTAAAACGGCGCAGTCCGGCGAGACACCCGCCCGCATTGCGGCGCTGGATGCGCTGGGAGAATTAGGGAATGCCTCTGCGGTTGCCTTTCTGGCGCAAGCGGCCTCGGAGAATAACGCCTCCATCAGCGAATCCGCCCGCAACAGCCTCAACGCACTCAAAGGACAGGCGGTCGACGGGGAGATCCTCCGCCTTCTGAACGGGACCAATCGCATAGTTCAACTCGAATTACTCCGCACAGTGACACAACGCAAGCTTTTCGCTGCCACACCAGCCCTGATTCAACTCGCCCGACAAAACGACCCCGCACTTCGCACTCTCTGCTTCAAGGCTCTAAGCCGGGTTGCGGAAACAAATGCCCTGGCCGCTTTGGTGGATTTGCTCATCCACGCCGCGCCTGGGGAGGGTCTCCTCGCAGCCAGTGACGCGGTGGAATCTGTCGCGGCCAGAGCGGGCACAGAATCGGATCCAACCCGCTACCTGCGCGCGGTCTACCCCGGCCTGAAGGACGTTGTGACACAAAACCTGGTCCTAAAAATCCTGGGAGAGATCGGCGACGCCGCCAGCCTCCCCCTGGTTCAGGAAGCCCTCAACTCGCCTGAGTCCGGGGTGTCGATGACTGCGCTGAAGGCGCTGGCAGCCTGGCCCACAGCCGCTCCCCTGCCAGTGCTCCAGCAGAGGCTGAACTCGCCGATGGAACCCGGCCTTCAACTGGCGGTGCTCTCGGGATTCATACGGCAGATCGGATTGGATGAAGGCCGAACGGCCGATCAGAAGGTAATGCTCTACCGACAGGCGTTTGAACACTGCGCCCGGCCGGAGGAAAAGAAAGCGGTTCTGGCCGGACTGGCCGGAGTGAAAACTCTGGAGGCCCTGGCATTGGCGGCACCCTGCTTGATGAATGAAGCCCTGAAATCCGAAGCAGCCCTCGCTGTTGCACTGATCGCCTGCCCCCAGACCGCCTCCGATTCGGGGTTGCGGGGACCGGAGGCCATCGCCGCCCTGCAGAAGGCGGCATCGCTCACCGGCCTTGCAGAACAACGAAGGAGGATTGATGAATATCTTTCCACAATGCCGGAGGACGAAACGGGTTTCACATCCCTGTTCAACGGCAAAGACCTCACCGGCTGGAGAGGATCGGACTTTGTGGTGACCAACGGCCTCCTGTTATGCCACGGACATCACGGCGGCTATCTGGCCTGCACCAAGTCCGAGTTCACAAACTTTGTCATGCGGTTCGAAGTGAAACTTTCTACTGCGGCCAATAACGGCCTGAACTTCCGCACCGATGGAAGCGTCTGGAACGAAATCCAGATTCTCGATGATTCCCATCCGGTGTTCACAAACCTTCATCCCTACCAAATGCACGGCTCGATCTATGGGGTGGTTCCGTCAAAACGCGGCTCCCTCAAGCCCGCCGGGAAATGGAATTACGAGGAGGTCACCGCCGACAGCACCCATATCCGGGTCCGGCTCAATGGGAATGTCATCGTGGATGTCGACCTGAACGGATTGGATCTTGAAAAGTGCCTCGATGGGACGGCCCACCCGGGACTGCGCCGCGCTTCCGGCGGCATCGGATGGCTCGGGCATCTCAACGGCTATGAGAAGGAGGGGCCCATCTGGTTTCGCAATATCCGCCTCAAGGAGCTGCCTTGATCCAAGGCGGAATCGGAGCGTTGGTCTCAACCATTCCGCAGGCTATGCTTCACCTTACGCGATCCGGGCAGCGGCTTTCGAATCCCCCCGCCCCTCAGGCAGGCAGCGGGACCAGAGCTCTACCTCATCCATGCCAATCCTCCTTCATAACACCCGTAACTTTGCCACCAGTCACCAAATCAGCCATTCATGAAACGAACATCTCTGGCTCAAGCAACCCTGGCCGCGGCGTTGCTTTGCATCCTTGCTGCCAATCCGCTCGCGGCTGAAACACCGGCGCAGAACGGGGACATTTGCCGACTGCTCGGCGGCCGATCCGACCGGGATTTTTCAGGCCGGCCTGGAAACCTCTCCGCCATATTCGGCGCAAAAGCCCGGCTTATCTACATGGCGGCGGATCTCTCCACCAAGTCCAGCCTCTTCGGGGGCCGGATTGTGGAATGGCGTCCCGACTTCGTGCAGCTTCAGCCCGACACACTCGCCGACCCCGAAGGACAGTTGATCGAAGGAATCACAACCGAGAAGTATTGCTGGATCGGACCTGCAGACAGCGTGCTCGCCGAGCATGCCTTTAGAAACCCCACCAGCCATGATCAAACCGTGCGGCTGGGCTTTGATCTGCAAGGCGTCGAGGATGTGAAGCTGCAGGACGGCAGATTGACCTGCAAGATTAGCGCCGGCTACCCGTGCACGGTTGTGCCGCAGCTTTTCGGCGCGCTCTCAGTCTCACACCCCGTCACTGTTTCCAAAGGCAGGATGTGGATGGACATTCCCATTCCAGCCGGAAAGTCAGTCAGTTGCGTGGTGGCTCTGGCCATCGGAGCGGATTTGGAAAACACAGTTCGCCTCGCCCGCCTCGGCAGACAGCCACACACGGAGAGCACCCTCTATTGGAACCACGTCCTGACTGAGGAGATTCCGACATTCACCTGCGACGATTCCTATTTGGAAAAGCTTTATTATTTCCGCTGGTGGTCGCTGCTGACGAAAATGAATGTGGGCGGCTTCGGGCACTGGATCAAACCCCTCGCACGCGAGGGAACGGTCGGCTTCAACGCCCTCATCAGCTACTCCGGCGGCCCCAACACGATCGATCTGCGATGGATGCGCTCGCCAGACTATGCCTACGGAAACATCCAGTCCTTTTACGAAAACCTCCACGACGGCAATCTGGCCAACCATATTTATCCCGACACGCTGGATGGCGACGGTGCCAATCGCGGAACGAGCCGTGATGGAAAACCACTCGACTTTCCCTATCACAACTTTCTCGTCAAGGCGCTGGCCGACATCCATGCGCTGCATCCCAACAGGGCGCTGCTGCGGCGGTTGTGGCCGGCACTGCAGCAGGCCACCGGACTCTACGACCGCGAACTCGATGCCGACCGGGACGGCCTCTACGAAACCTATCCCTGGAGCAATATCACCGGCCAGGAATGGGGAGCGCGCTTCCTCTACTTCCATCCCTACGACAACCAGCTCGGCTACGAGCGGACCTGGCGTCCGAAGGATGACGCCGACGCCGCCAGCCTGGGGGAAAAGATCGAAAAAAACGTTGTGATGAGGCCCGGCACCAGGATTCCCCGCACCGCGACGGAAATGGTCAAGCAGGTGGATCAAGACCGGCATTACCGCCAGGAAACATTAGATGAGAATTGCTATGCCTACGCCAACATGATGGCGATGTCGGACATCGCCAAAATCATCGGTGAGAAGTCGGAACACAGACGCTGGCTGGCGGCAGCCAAACGCACCCGCAGTCTGGTTCTTAAAAACCTTTGGGATCCGGCCGCCGGCTTCTTTTACGACCGCGACGGAGCAACAAAACAATGGGCGCTGGTGAAATCACCGACGGGCTTTTATCCCTTCTGGGCCGGCATCGCCAAAAAAAACCAACTCCCGATCTTCAAGCATCTGTTCAACCCGGCTGAGTTCTGGACCCCTTTCCCCATCCCGAGCATCTCGATGGATTACCGCGGCGACCTGCGTAAAATGGGCTGGGCCTATTGGAATTGGAGCAGCTGGCCTATGACCACCAGCCACGTTGTCGACGCCGCTGCCCGCGCCGCAAAGCAGCTCGACCCGTCACTGGTGCCGGGCGCGGCGGAATTCCTGCGACGCTACACAATGGTCCATTTCATCAAAGCCGACCTGAATCGCCCCTGCATCTCCGAGTATTTCGACCCCATCACCGGCGACCCGAATGCTCCCAGCCTCGATTATGCCCATTCCTATTACATCGACCTGATCATGCGACACGTCGTGGGTATTGAGGCCGATCCGATTTCTAATGAAGTCCTCATCAACCCGCTCGACATGGGGCTGATGCGTCTTGAAGCTCGGAACATCCGGGTCAAGGGCCATGACCTGAATGTCCGCTGGAAGGACGGCAAGCTCACCGTCGAGGTGGATGGCAGACTGGCCGCCAGTGACGCCAAATTGAAGCCGCTAAAAATCCGGTTGACCTCAACCGTGTTTAAATAAAACGGCGCCAGACAAATAATGGCAAATCGACCGGCTCCGCAAAAGCGGCACAGACGGTAAAGTTCACAACTCAGGCAAACCCAATTTGTTTTGCGCCTGTGCCCCGCCCTTACTTGCCGCTGGGCGCTTTGTCACCCTGTGCCGCCCCGACGGGGCTGGGGAGGAGTTTTGGATGGATGCGGGTCTACAGACAGGCCGCGCCTACGGCGCTTGAAAGACCTTGCCGCATTGGGCTGATACGCGATCGCAACATCGAGATGCCACAGCCAAGCTCCCTAGGAACGACCTCTCTATAGCAACCGGTCCAAGACAAAATCCACGCTCCCGCGGAGCGGCACAAACCCGGCATTCCCTATTCCCACTTGGCCCCTGCGGCTTGACTGGCCAAGATAGCGAGTGGTCCAATCACTCCCCGGCCTAACACCTTCTTGAATCCGCTCACCAGGTTCGCGCTAGATACAAGCGCAGCCATCCTAGAAGTGGCCACTTGGCAATCCTTCACGACCATTGACGCTTGCCTTGTTCCAGCATCCTGATGCAAATGTTGAGGGCGCTTTTGTTGACCTGTGCCTCGGTCGGGGGCCAAACAACATCTGCATCGAAATCGGCTTTGACAGTCTGATGCACCAAAATCGTCGGGCAATGCTCAGAAATAAAACACAGCACATCGGCCATTAAATCAGGAAAACCCGTCATCATGGCTCCCCCCACCAGGAAAAACGAATCGGGGCTGTTCTTAAGGGTCGCTTTGATTTCCTCCACCGGCATCGACTCGCAGAGAATCGCTGAAACATCGGTGAATCCATTCGCCTTCAGAAGAGCAACTTTCCCGTTCGTATGCCCGGGCAGATGACCGACGGTAATGACCTTGGTGTTAAATGTGAACGGCATCCCACACCTCTACCATTTCAGTGGAGTCTGTCGACCCATAAATCGTAAGAAATTGTTTTTTGGTGCGGGCGAGTTGACTCAAATTAAATGTTACCGGAGCTGGGCGGTGGACGAGGAGTCCGCCGATACGTTGACTCATAATCATGGTTACCGGAACCACGACCATGAGTTTATCCTCCAAACGCGAGTGTCTGGCTCGCATCCACGGCCGCTATCAGAGGGCCGGACGGCCGCACAAGTC
>CAIQOK010000189.1 GCA_903873415.1 uncultured Verrucomicrobiota bacterium
ACGGTTCCAATCCTAGGCAACACATCCAATAAATATTCCCGCGCTGAAATCCCCAGCCGCTGGCAGGTCGCCAACACGCTCAGGATCGCCGCGATCTTCGGACCGGCTTTCTCGTCCCCGATGTGCAGCCAGTTCTTGCGTCCCAACGCCACCGGGCGCATGGCATTCTCAGCCAGATTGTTGTCCACCTCCACCTGGCCGTTGCCCAAAAACACTTCCAGCCGCGTCCAGATCTGCAGCGCAGAGTCGCACGCCTTGGCCAGCTGGCTCGCGGGCAGCACTTTGTTGCGGACACACTGCATTCGCACCCTCAGCGCGCCGACCTCCGCCGCGCTACGCTCCCGCCGAAGTGCAAGGCGCGAGGCCGCTCCCAGCTTTTGTTCCCGTGCCGCTCTTTCAACCTGATACAGCCGTCCAATGGCCTGAACGCGGATCTTCGGCGAGTTGGGATTGCAGGAGTCCGTGGAGGCCGTCGAAGGAACGGCGCAGATCCGTGGCGCCCGGAGCCAGGAAGATGCGCGTGGCCGGTCCGGGCACGATCATCGCAGAGCATCCCTCAACACGGTGAGCAGGGTGAAAAGCGTGTCCGCGTCAAAATTCGCCGGAAGGGTGACAGACGCCCCGTCAGGCGGGTGGACGGAGTAAGACCGGTCCGGAGAAGGTCGGGCGGAGGCCGTGGTGTGTGAGGTGCGCACTAATTGGACCCCGGCGAGAGGGAAGGATTTGGATTTCATCCCGCCCGGTCTGTCAGCCTCCGCCCACTCCGCATAGATGGGTTTGCCGGGTGTTTGGCGGGCATTCTTGGCGGGCATGTTTTTCAAAGCCCAACCGACAGCATGCGTTCGCTGGCAAGTGGGTCCAGCCCGGGGTCTTTTCAACCTGAAAACCCCACTCGGGATCAACCGAGGATCTCGGACCAACCGAGAGCACCTTTGAGATTTAACTGAACTAACCATGAAGCGCTCTATGAGGCGGAGGAATCCTTTTTTTTCTCCATGGTCTTCATGAATTCCATGGTCGATTGACGTAAGGCGGGAGGGTTACCATGCAGCCCATGGAGGGCTTCGAGGGGGATGGTTTTTCGATGGCGCAACCGAATAGCACCAGCCACGCGGCCAGCTCCGCCACCACCGCATTCCTGCTGCAATGGCCGCAAAAGCCCCACTGGTTATTCAACTCGTCGAACATGATCACGGTGTTTTCACGCCGCGCTTCGAGCAGTGCCACCGGCTCGGGCGTGGCCTCGCCCCGATCCTGGCCGGTCACATGAGCCACGATTTCATTCCCGGGCGTTTGGGTGATTCCGAGGTGCTTGAGAAACCCGCTCCAGGCTGCCAGGCCGCCGTGATGCGTCAGCGCATCCTCTGCTCGTGTGACCGTGGATTTCCCCGGCGAGGTGTCCAAGGAAATCTCATCCCTCCCTTCACCCTTCACCCGCCAGAAAAACCGAAACCAAGGATGCACAAGGGCTTGCCGCCCTGGATTTTACTGACGCATTCACCCCTTGAGCACCACTTCAGTTGCGGAGATCAGGCCCAAGCATTTCTGAAAGTGCGGCTCGTCAATCCAACACTAAGGCGGCGCAATAGAGCGAAACCCGCCAATCCTCAAAAGAGGGAATAAAACAGAAACGTTCCATTCGAGTCGGGCTGAAGTCCGGTCTTTGCCCGCTTTCAAGCCGGCATGGGAGTTGGTTTTTATCGGGGGTCGTCCCGGCATCGAATTCGCACCCGACTGGCCGGCAAGATCGAACCAGCGAGGAGCCCGAAGTTGAAACCTGCCGGCCCTCCGGCGGCAGGGGTTTCAGTCGAATATCTTGCCCGGATTCAAAATCCCCTTAGGATCCAGAGACCGGCGCAGTTCCCGCATGACGCGCAGCTGGGCGTTGCCGGCAAACTGGGCGAGGTAGGACTTCTTCGCAACGCCGATGCCGTGTTCGCCCGTAAGAGTGCCTCCGAGCCGGATGGTTTCGGTGAAGATTTCCTTGAAGGCCTCCTCCACACGATGCATCTCCTCTTTGTTCCGCTCGTCGGTGAGAAAGGTGGGATGCAAATTGCCGTCGCCCATGTGGCCGAAGGTGCCGATGCGCAATTGATACTTCTTGGCGATGCTTTCGACGAAGCGCACCATCTTCGCAAGCTCGCTGCGGGGCACTGTGATGTCCTCCAGAATGGTGGTGGGGGCCACGCGCGCCAGAGCCGAGAAGGCGCTGCGCCGGGCTGTAGCCAAAACCGCCGACTCGGCCTCGTCCCTGGCCACGCGGATTTCCAGCGCGCCGTTGCGCCGCGAAAAGGCTTCCATCCCCGCGGCTTCCTCCGCCACAGCCGCCGGATGCCCATCCGTTTCCATCAGCAGCAGGGCCTCGCATTCCAGCGGCAGCCCGATCTTCGCGTAATCCTCCACGCAATGAATCGTCATCCGGTCCAGAAATTCCAGCGTGCAGGGGATGATCTGCGCGGCGATGATGTCCGACACGGTCTGGGCGGCGTGATCCATTTGGGCAAAGGTGGCGATGAGTGTTTTTCTGGCCGCCGGCCGGGGAATGAGCTTGAGCAAGACCTTTGTGACCACCCCCAGAGTCCCCTCGGAACCGATGAACAAATCACGTAGTGAATAGCCGGCCACGTCTTTGACGCACTTGTTGCCGGTCCACATGATTTCGCCATCGGGCAAAACTATTTCCATGCCCAGCACGTAGTTGCGGGTGACGCCATACTTGAGCCCGCGCAGACCGCCGGAATTCTCCGCCACGTTGCCCCCGATCGTCGATATCTTCATTGAGCCGGGATCGGGCGGGTAAAACAGTCCTGCGGCGGCGGCGGCATCGGCCACTGCCAGTGTGAGAACGCCCGGTTCGGCCAGCAGCGTGAGGTTGGCACGGTCCAATTCCAGAATCCGGTTCATTTTCACCAGGCAAAGCACAATGCAGTCCCTCACCGGCAGGCTGCCCCCGCTCAGCCCCGTGCCCGAACCGCGTGTGACCACCGGTGTTTGTGTCCGGTTGGCCAGCTCAAGGATCGATGCGACCTGCTCCGTGTTGGTGGGAAATACGATGCACCCGGGCATCGTTTTCAACGTCGCGGTGCCATCGAAAGAGTAGGGGATCAGGTCTTCTTTTGCGCTTAAAACCTGCTTTGCGCCAAGAATCTGGCACAGTTCGGAAAGTATGATCTGGGACAGGGCCATTGGTTTAGCATGTTCAAAGGTGCGGGAAGGGTCAAGGAAAGTGGCCCGAGATCAAACGCAGGCCACACTGTCAATTCGCCCTGCGGAATTCGTTACGCGAAAGGGAATGCCTCAAGCATGGGTCGCGCTGCTGGAAAGCAGTCGGTTGCTGGCGGCGGAGATCGCGCACCCACACACCCGCGCCGCCCACCTTGTTTAAGCCCTCCTCACAGTGCGTTCACCCCCGGATCAAAAACAGGTTGATGCGGGGTGGGGTAAATTTCCACCACAACAAACAAAAGACGATTATGTTCAGCAGCCAGCTTCGCTCATGCCGAGTTTGCCGCCAAGAAGAAGACCACCTCCCAAGGGCCAACGCAGCCCGCCCGACGCCATCGGCGAGAGCTGTGCGCAGGGCGCGGATGTTGCGGGTGTGTTTTCTCCAGCAATGGTATGCTTCGGCCGACGAAGCCCTCGAAGACGCGCTTTATGACAGTCAGGCGCTGCGCGATTTCGCCCGCATCGATCTGGGTGCCGACGCTGCTGCCGACGCCACCACGCTGCTTAAGTTTCGCCGCCTGCTGGAATCGCACGACCTGTGCAAAGGCCTTTTCCAGGCCATCAACGCCGATCTGAGTGCGCGAGGATTGTTGCTGCGCGAAGGCGCATTGGTGGACGCCACGCTTATCGCCGCGCCGCCCTCCACCAAGAATGGAAAGAAGGAACGCGACCCGGAAATGCGCCAGACCAAGAAAGGCAACCAGTGGTATTTCGGGATGAAAGCGCACGTTGGAGCGGACCGGGACGGCAAGCTGGTGGACACCGTGATCGTCACAGCGGTCAACGTGGCGGATGTGACCCAGACAGCGGGGTTATTGCACGGACAAGAGAAACAAGTCCACGCCGACGCAGGTGATACCGGCGTGGGCAAGAGGGCGGAGATCGTGGCGTCGGAACGGAAGATTGACTGGCAGATCGCGGGCAAACGCAGCGTGATCAAGGCCATGGCCGAAGGCGCGGAGATGGGGAGCTACTTCCGCGAGCACATGGTGGAGCGCGACCTGCTCTTCCACGACACTGTGGCCCCGCACCCCGCCGCCTACGTTCCCGAGGCCAGCGCCGCCCAGCAGCGCAACTACATCACCCACCTCCACCAGACGCTCAACGCCCCCAGCCACCCCATCCGCAACCGTCTCCTCAGGATCTTTTTTGCCAGTCGGTTGTGCCTGCAAAGCCTGCGCCTTGGCCTCGCGCATCCCTCATTTGAGTCATGGAAAAGGATCCTTGAATCTGATAGGTATCGGGCCATGAAGTCACCATTTGTCGCATCGCGACGTCGTTTTCTGCTACAGGCCGCCTTGGCCGGTTCCGCTCCGTTTCTTTTGCCGTCCTGGTCGGCCCGTTCGGCGCCAAGCAACCGCATCAATCTTGCTTTCATCGGTCTGGGCGTGCAGGGCAGGGGATTGCTCGGCGGCTTCCTGCGCCGCGACTCGGTCCAGGTGGTGGCGGTGTGCGACGTGGATGCAAACCGCAGGGAAGACGGCCGGCTGCGGGTGGATGGCCACTATCAGAAACAGGGTGACCGGCCCTCGTTCAAAGGCTGCATGGTGTTTGAAGATTTTCGGGAGATGGTGGCCCGGCCGGATATCGATGCCGTGGTGATTGCAACCCCCGACCACTGGCATGCGCTGACAACCATTGCCGCCGCAGAAGCGGGCAAGGACGTTTACTGCGAGAAACCTTTGAGCAAATCTGTCCATGAATCGCGGGCGATGGTCAAGGCCGTGCGCAAGAACAAGCGGGTCCTCCAAGTGGGGTCGATGCAGCGGTCAATGAGGGAATTCCGGGTGGCCTGCGAACTGGTCCGCAACGGATTGTTGGGCAAGATCGACCGGGTGGAGGTGACCGTGGGTGGTCCCGCGACCCTCTGTGATTTGCCCGGGGAAAAAATGGAGCCGGGGCTTAACTGGGATCTCTGGCTCGGGCCGGCGGCGCTCCGGCCCTACAACTCCATTCTCAGTCCGCGCGGCGTTCACAACAATTATCCAAACTGGCGGCATTACCGCGAGTTTGGCGGAGGTGCCGTCACTGATTTTGGCGCGCATCATTTCGACATCGCCCAATGGGGATTGGGAATGGATTTGTCCGGGCCCGTTGAAATTGTCCCGCCGGCGGACTGGCAGACCGCCCAGAACGGGGTGCGCATGCGCTACGCCTCCGGTGTGGAATTGATCCATGCCCCGGGCCGCAATGATGTCACCTTCTTCGGCAAGGACGGCATGGTGCAGGTGGATCGCGGTCGGATCTCAGTCACCATTGGCGGAAAGAGCATTGAGAAGGAGGATATGCCATTGCGTGACCAGCTCGAACGCATTGAGAAGGCCTTCCTGCAGAATCCCAAAGTGCCGCTCTATCGCAGCACGGATCACGCCGGCGACTGGTTGGAATCCATCCGCACCCGCAAGGCGCCTATTTGTGATGTGGAGACGGGCGGCCGGACGGCCACCGTCTGTCATCTCGTGAATCTTGCCTATTATCATGGACAATCGATGAAGTGGGATGCGGCGCACGAAAGGTTTTCCGGTGGCACCGGGGATGCCAGCTGGCTGGACGTCAGTCATCGCGCGCCGTGGAAGCTGGCGTGACAGATGGATGCCAAGCTTGAGAATCCCTTGCAGTGAAAGGATGGGATGCCGGCCCGTATTGCCGCATCCGATGAAGCCGTTTGCCGGCGGGGCCCGAGGCGGTGTGCGGTCGGTTTTTCTGCGGGCAAACCCTTTGTTCTGCGGGGCTCTTGGGATTGCCGGCGCGGATCTTCAGCAATGGGAAGGCCCGCCGTCACGGGGCAAATCAAAGGCGCAGCTCGTTTTGCGCTTGAGTGTTTTTGCGGCGGGACAGACCGGCCGCAGCCGCTGCAACGAGGTTGAAAAAGGCCGCAAGAGAGCCGTGGCTGGGCGGTTGCAAACCGGCCGGGGCTTCACTTTGATTGAGCTGCTGGCGGTCGTGGCCATTATCGCCATTCTCGCGGATCTTCTGCTGCCGGCACTGTCGATGGTCAAACAGAAGTCCAAGACCCTCAACTGCCTGAGCAATTTGAAACAGCTCGCGCTCGGGCTGACACTCTACGGATATCAGAACAACGATCGCATCGTTTAGAACCGGTTAAGCGATCCTTTTTCGTGGATAGACAGCAGCGCAGGCAATGTTTCCAGCCTGCCTGGAGCCACCAATGTGATGGAAATCACGCGAGGAGTTCTGTTTAAATACAATCCAAACGCCAAGATTTACCAGTGCCCCGGGTCAATGACCGGTCCTGCAGGACTCGGCGTCAAAGTGGCGCGCAATTACTCGCTTCAAGGGCGGATGGGTGGGCAAGGCGGGTATGTGAGATTTGCGGAGATTCTCCGGCCCGGGCCCTCCGCGGCCACCACTTTTGTGGACGAGAGCATCAACAGCATCGACGACGGCTATTTTGCGACTCAAAACTCGGTGCTTTTTCAATGGCAGAATTCGCCAACGGCGCTCCACAACAACTCGGGGACATTTGCTTTTGCAGACGGGCATTCCGAGCGCTGGAAGTGGCTGGGATTTAACATGGAGCAAGGACTTGCAGCCGGGGCGAAAACACCCGCGCAGCAGCAGGATTGGCAGCGGGCCTTTATTTCTGTCTTTGCGAATCTCCCGTGACTGGGCCCGCCTTCAGGCGCGTTGAACAGGGGGTGGAGGTCCGGAGTTGCTGCCCGGAAAAGCCTCTGTGTCCATTGCTCGGTGGATCCACCAGTCTTGGGGTGGTATTTAAAAGGTTTTTTCTTTCCTTTGTTCAACCAGCTACTAATTTCCCAACATGCTCGGCATTGATGCGTCTAAAAACACAGCGGTTGAAACCCCCGGGCCCGGAAGTCGAGCTTTCACTCTGATCGAATTGCTCGTCGTCATTGCGATCATCGCCATTCTGGCGGCCATGTTGCTGCCCGCGCTGGGCAAGGCCAAGATCAAGGCCCAGGGTATCGGCTGCCTCAACAACACCAAGCAGCTCACCTTGGCCTGGCTGATGTATGCCTCGGACAACAAGGAACAGTTGTTGAACGCACGGGTCTGGTGCAACGGGGATGTCTCCAACGGTTCGATCGGCACGCCCGATTTCATCGATGCCAACAATAATCTTGGGACCAGTCCCCTGAACACCTATCTGGGCAACAACAAGGCGGTTTACAAGTGCCCCGGGGACCTGCGCGTGAGCAACTCTGGCAACTACAAGGGGCCTGTCTGCCGCAGCGTGGCGATGAACTGTTACATGGGGGTGGTGGACGGCAGCGGTGAGCCCTGGACCCCTGGCTTCCTGGTGTTCAAGAAAACCACAGACATGACCCGGCCCGGCCCGGTGAACACCTTCGTCATCCTTGACGAGAGTTCCCAGAGTATCAACGACGCGTTTTTTGCCGTTCCGATGGACACCTACGATCCACAAAACCTGCCCGGTAAAATGTTTGTGGATGTGCCGGCCACCTACCACAACAAGGCGGGCAGCTTCTCGTTTGCCGACGGCCACTCGGAAATTCACAAATGGCGCGATGATCGAACCATAACCGTCTCGATCAACGGCCCGTCCTCAAACAACCAGGATGTCGATTGGATCCAGTCCAAGGCATCCGCCAAGCGCAATGGTGTCACGCGCTAGTTGACGTTTGTGATTCCCGCCCCCAGCCGGCCAGAGTGGCTCCGGTGCGTTTTCGATACCTCGCTTGAGGTATATGGACATTTTTGCGGGATTTGGCATACTCGACTCTCAGCTTGAGTTCTGGCTGAACATGTTTAAAAATAGATTTATGATTCTTTTGAAAAAGAAAGCCGCGCGGGGATTCACCCTGATTGAGCTGCTTGTCGTCATTGCCATCATCGCTATTCTCGCGGCGATGCTGTTGCCCGCGCTCGCCAAAGCCAAGATCAAGGCTCAAGGCACAGGCTGCATGAACAACACCAAGCAGATCACTCTGGCTTGGCTCATGTATGCTTCGGATAACAAGGACCGGTTGATCGACGCCCGCAACTGGTGCAACGGGGATGTTTCCACGCCGGGTTCGGCCGATTTTGTTGATGCCAACAACAACCTCGGCACGAGTGTGTTGAACACTTATCTTGGAAACAATAAAACCGTCTACAAGTGCCCCGGAGATCCCCGCAACAGCACCGCCGCCCCCTATAAAGGGCCTGTGGCGCGAAGCTACGCCATGAATTGTTATCTTGGGGTTGGATGGAGTTCGGCGTTCTTTACTTACGTGAAAACCACCGACATGCTCCGACCGGGGCCGGTTAACACATTTGTCATACTTGATGAGGGGCCCACCATCAATGATGCGTTTTTTGCAACCGATATGGAAACTTACGATCCACTAGACATGGGATCCAAACACACGACCGATGCTCCGGCCTCCTATCACAACAAAGCGGGAAGTTTTTCCTTCGCCGACGGGCATTCCGAAATTCACAAATGGCTCGACGCGCGCACCTGGGGGATTCTCGCCTATGGCTGGACTTCCCCGAACAATATTGATATAGACTGGCTTCAATCCAAGAGCTCGGCCAAGATCAGCGGCGCCACCCGCTGATGCACTTTGGGAGATTGTGCTTTTTTAAAGCCGCTCCACACTTTGGTTTAACAAAGCCGGGTCCCCTTGCGGGGCTTGTTCTTGGAGCTCTCCACCAACAAAGACGAGCCTGAACTCCAGTCCGGGATTTATAAATTTTCCCCCGGCCGCTCCGGCTCCTGCGCCCGTTTTAGTCACACCCAGTGTTGAGTCATGGGTAATCCACCTTTGCCTTGATAAATCTGAAATCCGGAGTTGGCCTTAAGCCGGACGGGGTGGTCATGAAAAGGGATGACTTTTCTGATGGTTCAATCCGGCGTCTCCGGAATGGTTGTGTGAAGTAGACAGATAGGGCGCGTCACTCCGTGCGTGCCGTCTTGGCGCAGTAAAAAGCGCGGATTGGCAAGACCCAAGGGCTGGCACTAAAACCAAGTTGATTTAGGTGTAATCCTGCCCAAGACCAGTGATGGTGCCGTCGCGGCCACACAGGGTCCCTGTCCTGCACTACTTGACAAACAATTATTGATTGGGGAAGACAGTTATGCTTTTCTCTTTAAAATGGCCTTCTCACAAATAAAAAGCCGCAGTGTTGCTTCTTTTGACAGAGCGCATCGTCCTTCCGGGAATTCGGCGCGGGCATTCACTCTGATTGAGTTGCTCGTTGTCATTGCGATCATTGCGATTCTGGCGGCGATGCTTCTGCCGGCGCTTCAGAAAGCCAAACTCAAGGGGACCATGGCCGTGTGTTTGAGCAACCAGAAGCAAATGACGCTGGCTTTTCTCATGTATGCGGGTGACAACCGTGAAAAACTGATGCCCAGTCCCTCCGGCGGCGGGTGGTATAATCAGGCTGATTTGAGCGGGTTGGAGCCGACCGCCACGGATGAGGCCGAGAAGCGTGAAATCGCTGCTATCCAGCAGGGTTTGCTGTTTGCTTACGCGCCGAATGCCGCCGTGGCGCATTGTCCGGGCGACATGCGCTACAAAAACCTCAAGATCGGCAGCGGTTGGGCTTATGCCAGCTATTCCAAATTGGATGGGATGAATGGCGGATAGAGTGCTTTCACCAAAATCACCCAGATTCCTTTCCCCTCCGTCAGCGGCGTGTTCATTGAGGAAGCCGATCCGCGCGGCTTCGAAATGGGCACCTGGGCAATGGACAAGTCGCAGTGGGTCGACGGGTTCGCCATTTTCCACGGCAACATAACCACCTTGGCTTTTGCTGACGGTCACGGAGAACTCCATAAATGGATTGATGGCGCCACCATTCAGGCGGCAAAAGGTTTTTCCCAGGGCAATTACAATTTCTTCTGGACCGGGGGCGGAACCCTCAAGAACCCCGACTTTGCCTGGATGTGGGATAAATACCGGTTTGTCGGTTGGAAGCCGCTCACGCAATAATTCTTGGATGATCTCCGCCACCGCCAGCAGGTGCCCACACCTGCTCCTTTTGGACGGAAGGCTGATTGCGTGGCCTGATTTATCAGGGTCCAATCGCCAGCCCCGATCCTGACATGGCGAAATCCGGGACGGGTTGGGATTGATCTGCTGCACACCTTGAAACACCGCCCGAACGCGTTTTTGATTCTCCCGCCTCCATTTCTAGAGGCCCTTGCGAGCGTTATCCCAGAGACTGGATTGCATCTATAAGGCTCCGCACGCCGCCGATCTGCGGCGTGGAGACCGTGGCGCGGACAGAGGGTTTTCCATTTGGTGAATCCGGCCTGCTGCCATGGGCAACCGATGAAATGGGATCTTGGTCTCCTGGATGAATGTCCCGCATCGTGGCCCATGGAGGGTGATCTGAACATCGGAGGGCGTCTAGGTCACGCTCTCGGGGGATACCTCCATCGGGGTATATCAGACAGGGCCGAGTCAGTTTATGATTTCAAATGCTTGTCCCAAAGCGTTTTGTTCTCCAAGGGCTTTAAGACTTGAATTATGATTTATTTACAAAGAAAAAGGCACGGTCCGGCCAGTCCGCGCCGCCCCTGCTTTGTATTTCACAGCCGGGTTGTTCGTGCCTTTACGCTCATTGAGTTACTGGTCGTTATTGCCATTATCGCCATTCTGGCGGCAATGCTGCTGCCGGCACTTCAAAAGGCAAAGCTCAAGGGCACGATGTCGGTTTGTCTGAGCAATCAGAAGCAGCTCGTTACCGCGTTCATCATGTATGCGGGTGACAACAAGGACACCCTGATGCCCAGTCCTTCGGGTGGCGGGTGGTATGATTTGGCCGATTTGAGCGGGCTGGGCCCCACAGCCACGGATGTTGCGGAAAAGAGGGAGGTTGCAGCACTCAAGCAGGGGCTTCTCTTTCCCTACGCTCCGAGTGCCGGGGTGGCGCATTGTCCCGGGGACATGCGTTATAAGAACCTAAGGGTTGGAAGCGGCTGGGCGTATGTGAGCTATTCAAAATTGGATGGTATGGGCGGCGGCGGTTGGGGCGGCACGCCTTATGGGAAAATCACCCAGATCGCATTCCCGTCGGTGAGTGGCGTTTTTATTGAGGAATCCGATCCGCGCGGGGGGGAGATGGGGACTTGGGCGATGAATAAGACCGGTTGGGTGGACGGTTTTGCCATCTTTCACGGCACAGTCACCACGCTGGCTTTTGCCGACGGACATGGAGAACTTCACAAATGGCTGGATGCGGGAACGATCAAGGCCGCAAGAGAGTTTTCCCAAGGTATTGCAAGCTTTTATTGGGTTGGTGGTGGCGTGATTCAAAATCCCGATTTTGCATGGATGTGGGATAAGTACCGCTTTAGGGACTGGACCCCTCTTCCTTGAGTGACGTCTTGCACTGTTCCTTTTAGCCGCAGGCTTCTTTGCTGGCTGGATTTGCAGAAACTGAGAGTTTTGCCTAGTGGATCTATCACATGAGTGTTTTTTTGTATCGACTTGATGAAAAAGTGCTTCCTCGATCCGGGTTTCCGAGTCGTGTGTGGATCGGTTTGCCTTTACCAGGCTTCAGGCAAATAGGATGGATCGGAATCCTGGTTTTAGCCGCCTTTTGCGTAGTCAATCCTTTGGCTCAGGCCCTTGAAGTGCCGCGCGCTGAGCATCCGCGCCCCGACGCGTTGCGGACGAATTGGATGACCCTGAACGGCCAATGGCAATTCGAGGTGGATTCTGCCACTAACGGGGAGGCCCGGGGGCTTGTCTCGGGACAGGATCTGGCCGGGAAGATTCTGGTTCCGTTCTGTCCTGAAAGCAGGTTGTCCGGGTATGGCTTTGGCAACACCAACTATTTCGAAAACGCTTGGTATCGGCGGTATTTCAATCTGCCTGCCGCCATGAACAGCCGGCGTATCCTGCTCCACTTTGGGGCTGTGGATTACAGGGCATGGGTCTACCTCAATGGCCAGTTGGCCGGAGAACATACTGGTGGCAATGCCCCTTTCACCTGCGAGGTGACCTCATCGCTTCATCCAGGCAGGAACGAACTTGTCCTTCGCGTCCACGACGCCTTGCGCAGCGGCCTCCAACCCGGCGGAAAACAATCTTATGTCAAGAGCGAGGGTGGTGATTACACCCGCACCACCGGGATCTGGCAGCCCGTCTGGCTGGAGGCGGTGGGTTCGTCTTATGTCGAAAATTTCTCTGTCGTCCCGGATCCGGACCATTCCCGCGTGTTGATCGAGGCCTCGGTGAACGGAGCGGATTGCGACTTGAAGCTTACCGCTGAAGCCTGGGCCAACGGCAAGCGGGTGGGGGCCGATTCCAGTTCTGGTCCGTGGCGGAACCAGCGGCTGGTGCTCAACTTGCGTCGTAAAACACTTTGGCAGCCAGGGGCTCCCTTTCTTTATGACCTCAAGTTCACTCTCACCAGCAAAGGTCGAAAGGTGGATGAATTGCAAAGCTATTTCGGTCTTCGCAAGGTCGTCATTGAGGGGCGCCGCATTCTGATCAATGACCGGCCTGTTTTTCAGAGGCTCATTTTGGATCAAGGCTTTTATCCCGACGGACTTTGGACGGCTCCGTCGGATGAAGCGCTGAAGCACGATATCGAAATGTCCATGGCAGCAGGTTATAACGGCGCCCGACTGCACCAGAAAGTTTTCGAACCCCGCTATCTTTACTGGGCCGACAGGCTCGGCTATATGGTTTGGGGTGAGTTTCCCAATTCCGGCTACCACTACAGTCCTGCCGGCTATGCGCCTTACATCACCGAGTGGACAGAGGTCTTGCTGCGCGATCGGAATCATCCCTCCATCATCGGATGGTGCCCGTTCAATGAAACCAGTGGCCGCGCCGCCGAAATCCAGCAGGTGGTTTGGAACGTCACCCGTGCCATCGATCCCACGCGTCCGGCACTGGAGTGCAGCGGTTGGTCGCATTCCTTGCCGCACCCGGAAGTTCTGGACAGTCATAACTACGAGGGGAATCCGGCCACCCTCAGGCAGCATTGGGAGGACTATTTCAGCGGAGCACCGAGCAAGCCGGGTCTTCCTGCCCGATACTCCAAGCAAACCGCTCCCAACGGAAACTGCGGTGTTCCTTTCATGATCAGTGAGATGGGCGGTATCGGTTGGGGAACCGAGGGGGGCTGGAGCTATGGTGACGCGCCAAAAACGGAGGAGGCTTTCTACACCCGCTACGAGGGCACCGTGAACGCCCTGTTG